>JAFIGB010000259.1 GCA_020831705.1 Candidatus Sumerlaeia bacterium
CGGCGGAGGGGTTCGCCAACGATCGCCTCCACTTCCATCGGTCGTCCGGCCTCGAAATCGAGGAGCATTGAGGTCTTGTATTTTCCAATGCCTTCGGTGACCTCCATGAGCTGGGCGAGAAAGTCAGGTTCCAGGGTCACGTTCTCCGCGGCGGCAATGTTTGCGACCTCCTCCATGATGGCGTTGATCAGGAGTCGCGTTTCCTTGTCGTCGAGGAGCTGCCGTGTATCGGCATGTTTGGCCACCACACTGAGGCCGTTGAAGGGGATATTCCACGCCTGTTTTTGCCAGCGGATTGTCCTGAGGGAATCGAAGGCGACGCACTTCACCCCGGCGCGCTCGAAGGCGGCGGCGATGCTGTGGGTTCGTTCCGTGGCGGGACCGCCATGTTCCGCCATGTGGATCCACCCCTGGTCGATGTGGTGGATGTGGGCGGGGGCAATGCGGTTGCTGCAAAGGAAGGCGACGCCCCCAAGGACCCGGCTGGTGGCGTTTTCGCCCCCGGGAAGGGTGGCGAGGATGGACGTGATGTTCTCCTCGTTTCCAAGGCCGTTCTGAAGTGTCAATACAAGGGTCGCCGGGCCGCACAGGGGCGGGAGCAGGTTGGCCAGGGCTTCATTATCGGTGGTTTTCAGCCCAACGATCACAAGGTCCACGGGGCCGATGTCGGTAGGGGACTTGTGAACCGGCGGCTTGAGGTTGATGGTCGTGCCGTCGGGTTTCGTCAGTGTATATCCATGGTTGGAGGCAACATCGTGGTCGGAGCGCGTGAGGAAATGCAAGTCCCCTCCCGACTGATGGAGGTAAAGTCCGTAGAGGGCGCCGAGGGCCCCACAACCAACGACGGCGATTTTTCCCCCGAACGGCTCGACGGTCATTCTTTCGCCTCAATGGATCGAAGGAGCTTGCCGGGAAATGAGGGGCCGCCGTAAACGAAGGATGTATAGACCTGGAGAAGGTTGGCGCCCGCGTCCAGTTTCTCGATGGCATCCTCGGCGGTAAAGATTCCGCCCACACCAATGATGGGGAACTTCGGCCCGGCCTTTTTGCGAATTTGACGGATGATGTCGGTGGTACGCTCCGTGATGGGGCGTCCGCTTAGTCCGCCCTCCTCGGAGGCCGAATGCGACTGGAGGCCCTCCCGCGACAGGGTGGTGTTGGTGGCAATGATGCCGTCTATACCGGTTTCGAGGAAAACATCCAGGGCCTTGTCCAGCTCCTCCGAAGTCATGTCGGGGGCGATTTTGACGAGCAGGGGGCGCCGCCCCATGGATAGACGGCGCTCCATGCGTCTGTTGTGGGCCACGATGGCGCGGCAAAGGTGGCCGATATGGTCCCCACCCTGCAACTCCCTCAATCCCGGTGTGTTGGGGGAACTGATATTAACCGCCAGATAGTCGGCCCACGGCCAGACATGGTTCATCACCCGGATATAATCATTGGCGGCATTTTCCAGCGGTGTGGTCTTTTGCTTGCCGATGCTGACACCAACGACGAGATCGCGGGGGGTGGTGCGGTGGAGGTGACGGAGGCGCCTCAGGGCATGGCGTGCCCCGCGATTGGGGAACCCCATGCGGTTGATGATGGCATCGTCCTCCTGCAGGCGAAAAATCCGCGGACGGGGATTTCCCGGTTGGGAGCGGGGGGTGATGGTGCCGGTTTCCACGTGGCCGAACCCCAGTAGCCCCAGCGCGCGGGTGACCCTGATATCCTTGTCAAAACCGGCGGCCACCCCGAGAATATTGGGAAAGCGAAGCCCGAAGACGGTGGTTGGCATTTCAGGAATCCGGCCTGCGAGGGTGCGCAGGACCGCCCGGGCGGGAGGAATACGTTGGGCCTGTTCGAGGACGAGAAGGCCCATTTCGTGGGCGCGTTCGGCATCCAGACCCCGAAGCATTGGATAGACAACATTTGTATAGAGGCTCATGGAATTCTTATCTCCTGTTTGGTGCGGGCGGTGGATCCTGGGGGCCTGTCACGCCGAAGAGGGAGGCACCCTCGCGGATCAGACGCCCCAGCCGGTCCGCATGGTCCACGATGCGGGGCACGGGGAAGTAGTTCGGGTCGCCAAGTGTTCCCCTCAGGTTGTAGTAGTACACCGCCTCCTTGCCGACGAGGTCAATGATGTCGCCGACGTATTGCACCAGGGGTATGTTACGGAGGCGCTGGGAGAAGACGCTTGCCGAGACCTCAAAGAAGAGCCGCGACTGGAAGTCAATATAGCCGTTGGCAGTCAGAAGCATGGCGGGATCAACGACCTCGATTGTATTGAAATAGATACGCTGGTCCTCCATATAGCCGTCGCCGCGGATTGTTCCCATGCGTGTGTCCCTGGGCGTCCCGATGCGGATGATGTTCCTGGCGTAGGGGAGGATGACCTGGCCTATGATACCGGATTCGACAATGTGAAAATTCCCTTCGCCGGTATAGGTCGGGTAGTTGAGAAGCTGGCCATTGAAGACCATGTCCCCCGTCAGCTTCCCGTCCAGCCCCGAGTTGGGGTCGTACTCCTCCTCGGGGTGCTCGTGGAGGTCGAAGATGAATCGGTGTATATTGACGTTTTCGAATTCGACGTCGGCGCGCATCCAGGGGCGCTGTGCGGGCGGAAAGAGGAAGAAGAGATCCCCCACGGCACTTCCGTCGTATAGATCCGCCGACATGTTGGCGATCTGGAGACGTGGTGGCCGGCGTGAGCTGAGCTTCAGGTTGAAGTCGGTCTGGATGTTGCTCCCGGTAAAGCGCATGAAGGTGGCTCGCTTCGCCCGGATCTTTCCGTCGATCTGGACCATGAGCATCGCCTCGGGGAAGCTCCTCCAGCGCGGCTCGAAAGTTACCGGGGGGCTTGCCCACGGCTGTTCCCCCCAGCCCTCGGTCCACTCGTCGATGTTAATATCGTCCAGCACGGCATCGAAGGTGATCCGCACCGGTGGGGCAATGTGGACGTGGCCGCTGACACGCACGTCCCGGCTGCTGCCAATGTGGACGCGGCAGTTTTCAAAGAACACCCCGTCGGGGGTGAGCATGGCATTTCCACGAATGCCGGAGATGGGCACGGGGAACTCGCGGGCGAAGACCCGCACGTCCGTCGAGTCGTCCACATACGGCTGGTTATAGACAACATGGTAGTCGATGACCAGGTCGGCGTCCTTGCGGATGCTGACTTTCAGGTCCTCGCGTCCGAGGAAGTTCAGCCAGCGGCGGAGGAGGTCGGTTCCCTCGCCGAGACCCTCGCGGGGTGTTGCGGTAAGGGTGAAGGTTCCGGGAAGCGGGCCCTCCATCACCAGGTCGGAAAGTTCCCGGGCAAGAACAGAGGTGAGGACTTCAAATCTGGTCTTGCCATCCCCCTCGATGGTGATGGCCTCGTTTGTCACCCTGGCCCGCAGGTTGACGCGCGAGTTCCCCCGCTCCTCGTCGGTGGTCTCCAGCTCAAAGCGCCGCACCTCCAGTTCCTCCCGGTCCAGCCTGATGCTGGTGTCCAGGCGCGACACATGGATGGGGGTGTAACGGGTCTGGATGGTGGCGCTTACACCCTCCATGTCTATACGACCCCGGTAATCCATGGAGTCGGGGTCGTCAACCCGGCCCAGGATGGAAAGGTCGGCCCGCACCATGCCGTCCAGGTCGGGGGGGAGGTCCAGGCGATCAATCAACCCCATGCGACGGGCCTTGGTGATCATGTCCCTGATCGATCCGCGGAGGACAACATCACCTTCCGCGTGTATATCCGCCAGATTTTCCAGGTCGAGTAGATCCAGGTTCGTGAGGATAAGGTCGGCCAGGACCGTGATCCCTCCCGTTTCCATTTCCAGTCGCTTGAGTTCCAGTCGGCCCGGCGTGAATTCCAGCAATGCCGGTTCCAGGTTGACGGCGCCACTCAGGTCACGGAGGACCACGGTCCCCCTGCCGGTATGGACCTGGCCCCGTGGTTGGCTTGTATGGACCTGAAAGGTCGGGCCGTGCTCGCCAACAGACCTTACAAGGGCAAGGGGGAGGGACACCCCAAGGTCCACGGGAATATCCAGGCGGATGATCTCCCGGGGGAGAAGTCCCTGCACCGCCAGCCAACGTGCGCACTGACTTGCATCACCGCGGGCCTCCAGCCGCAACGTGCCCGGCTCCATGGTGTCACCGGCATCCTCGTTATAGACAGGGATGTTGCCCCGGGCGCTGACCTCCAGTTCCTCGAGACGCATGTCCAGCCTGGCTAGATTCATCGACCCGGGTGTGATGTCCAGCTCGAGCATTTCGAGTTCCAGCCGTCCGGGTAATTCGTCTATTTCCGCCATCCATCCTCCCAGGCGGAGGGAAATCTCCTCGGTCAACTCCATCGGTTTTGCAAAGGGGCCGCTTGCATGGGCGGAAAGTGTCAATGTTGGGCTGGTTCCGGCGGAAAGGACCTGAATGCCTGTTGCCTCGCGCAATTCCCGCCGGCCGAGGGTCAGGGCGGCCGATGGGAGGCGATTGACCCCCAGGCGTATATCCCCCTGGTAATCATCCTTCAGTTCCAACTCGCCGTTGGCGGTGACCTCGATTTCGTCCCCCATCAACCGCAGGGAATCGAGCCGAACCCGGGGCGTGGCCAGGTCGGCCATGAACTTGATTCGTATATCCAGTCCCTCGTCCCGCCATGTTTCGCCGCCGACCCGGCTTTCAGCCAATTCGAAGGCTCCTGCGCTGGCGTTGATCCCAATGTCAAAGGTGCGGTCGCCCCGTGTTGTGACATGGCCCGAGAGGGACAAGTCATTCACGGCCACATCAAGGCCCTGAAGCGCCGGGAACGGAACGCGCCCCTGCATGCCGGAAATTTCAGCCCTGCCATTGAATGTTCCCTGAGAGGGAAGCCACACCATTTGGAAATTAAAATCCTCAATGGAATCGCCAACAAAGATCCCCCGTCCCCCCAGATGGAGGGGGGCATCGGCATGGTCCCTTGGGTGAACCTCCCCTTCGGCAAGAATCAGGGAGTAACGGCGATTGTTGCTGTCTGTGGGTCGGGTGCGAATTTCAGCCTGTCGCAGGGTCACGCGGGGAGTTCGCGCCATGGCTATTCCCCCATTCTCCGTGGTCGTGGTCTCGCTGCGTTCCCCGCCGATGACCTCAAGGAGGGACTTCCCTGCCCCGTCCAGAACCCACCCGCCTGATTCGTCGCGGCTCACCTCCAGAGGGGAAACCCCTTCCAGGATCACCTCGGCGGGCCATCGTCCGCCCCCGGCGAGCAACCCCCTCAGGGAGCCATCAAGCCCGACACGCGCCACCCGAAAGGGATCATTTTCCCCCTCACCACCGATGGTCACGCCGTAGGCGTCGAGTGTTGCCGTGGCCAGGGTGAATTCCAGCCGTTCGAAGGTCACCTCCGCACCAATAGCAGCGGAAAGCCGGTTTTCCGCCCACCGGGCCATCCACGGGGCCGAGAGCGGAAGGTAAAGCACCATCACAAAAAGGAGGAGCAACGCCAGCGGGAGATAAAACCGGATCCGCCGGGAAACCTTTCGAAAGATTTGCTTTGTTTGTGAGCGTGCCATGGATGATCCTGGGCAGATAACGTCGCCGGAAAAGTGAGGCGCGACCCCCCTCCGCGGCAACGCAATTCCCCCTCCAGATCAGCATGATGCCATCGGGCAGGGGGAAATGAAAAAGGGGCCGCGTGATTCCATGCGGAACGACACGGCCCCAGGGTTACGGGGTTGGATTCAGCTGACCACCCGCTTTAAGGAGTTTCCTCCTCCTCGTCCTCAGGCTCGATCAGCCCGTGGGCGACCAGGCGGTTGGTGAACTCCTGGGAGTTGCTGAAGAAATCCACAACCTCGTCCAGGGTCTGGTTTCCATTCACGATTTCACCGGACCAATAATCGACCTCATGGTCTCCCGGGAATCGATTCATGAAGGAGCGGTAAAGGCTGGTCACATAATCCCCCACCGATGGATCATTATCCAGAAATTCCTGTGATTCGGATAGATGGAAGAACATATCACGGGCACGCTGGCGGGGATCCTCGGAGGCGACGAACTGGGACGCCCAGTACTGCATGCCTCCCGGATCAACAGTGCGGTTCAGGACACCGATGTAGAGGGCGTTCACAAAGTTGTGGACTGGATTGCCCTCCCGTCCGGGGAAAAGGTCGTTCATGCGGTTGGCAAATTCCTCGGACTCAAGGAAGGTGGAGAGCGCTTGGCCCTGATTCCATGAATCACCACTCCAGCCCTCCAGTTCCATATCTCCGGGTACCCGGCCAAGGAATGCAGCGTAGCAATCGAGGATGAACTGCTGGCGGGTGCGCTCACGGCCGACATATTCCTCGGAGAAGACAAAGACCCGAGCAATCTCCCGCCCGATGAAACGGATATCCACATTTTGAACGAGGGCATTGCTGACCCCGGTCATCCAGATCTCAATGGCACCAGACTCGGGGGCGCGTCCAAGGAGCTCGAAGTAAAAGTCCTCCAGCAACTCGGCCGCATTGGCAAGATCGCTTTCCGTGGCCGGGGCGGATTGGCGGGTGATGGCCCGGGCCAGCTGCATACTCGTCAGCCCGTAATTATTACGCGAGCGTACTTCCAGCAGGCTTGTTCCAACGGGGAGATCGGAAATCAGGAAGTTCCACGCCTCGGTGCCACTGGCTCCCTGCCAGTCGCCCCCATTGAGGCGCCATTCCACGGTGGAAACAAGACTGGCCACCGCAGCGGCGATGCCGGAAATCTCCACATCCGATTCGTCGTAGGGAAGTGTGATGTCGCCAACATGGGATTCAATGTCCAGGGTGATGCTGTGGGGCGGGGGAACCTCGCCAACACGATCCAGGGTTGCATTACCAGTCACTGGAACAGAGGGAATGTCGTTTGTTCCCCCTGCCGTGCCGGAGGCCGTTGCCTGAAGCCTGAGCGGCGAGATCGATCCACTGATGGTGATGTCAAAATTCTCATCCTCAAGGCGCAGATTACTGATGGTCCCCGTCCCCACATTGAGGGAGGGGAGGGCGCCCTGCTGCTCAAATTCGTAGACTTGAGCGGGAAGATTGTAAGATCCGGGGGAGACACCGAGCCCGCTGATGTTTGGTGTCGAGCGCACCCGGCCATTAGTGGTGGTTGCGGTGCCGCGGATATCAAAAACCTCCGGGATGTCCGTGGCCACCAGTTCATCAATTTCCAGAAGAATATCCACATCAGCACGGACATCGAGACGAAGTGTTCCAAAGGGGGGGAACGATCCAACGGTGTGCCTGCCGTCAACGCGGGCGCTTCCGTTGTAGGTACCAACGTACTGATTAACGGTCCATTCAGCCTGGGCATCCGAGGGGGTCATGAAGACAAGTGACATGGCCACCATGGCGCCAAGGGCAAGGGTGCTCCTCTTTACTGATCTCGTGAAATGTGGGGTTGGGAACTTGAGCATTATCGTGTTTCCTTTCGCTCATTTCTCGGAAATCTCCGAATTTCACCACAAATTTTACTGGCGGGTATCACGCAGGAGATGAATATGCAGGCGATACCCTAATTCTCCGGTTCTTGGGTCAATGGTGTGGTTGTTTGGGTCGGTGTACCAACTTGGATTCACCACGCGGGTGTGCTCGGTGTATCCTTCAGCCTTTGCCTTGATGGATTGCGACCCGTGCTTGAAGTGTGCAAACTCCTCCAAGCTGATTTTGACGGGAGATTCCCCGTAATACTCGCCATTGACCTCGATCTGCGCACCTG
Organism: Candidatus Sumerlaeia bacterium; assembly: GCA_020831705.1. Classification (GTDB taxonomy): domain Bacteria; phylum Sumerlaeota; class Sumerlaeia; order SLMS01; family SLMS01; genus JAFIGB01. The sequence continues at coordinate 7,693 of JAFIGB010000259.1, forward strand.
TTGGCCGTGTCTCGATGCTGATGAACGTCCGTTTGGTTCCACATCCCACGACCGTCAGGGTCATAAGGCAAAAAATTGCCAAGGCTGACAATCTCATGGAGTTTCCCTCAAATTGGTGAAAGTGAATGGAAGGAGCCCCAAAATAAACCGGGCCCTCCTGAAGTAGGTCGTCTCCATAACCCGGGCGGTTTCAACGGTTGCGCCAGCGTCCACATCATACAGATTCGCCCGAATCATGGCTACGGAAGTTTGATTTACATCGACCGAATAGATCAAGCTTAATGGGCCGGAAAGCAGCCAGGTTACCAGGTTGTCGTTCCTCATCAGATAAGTGTCTGTCCCAAGGGAATCGACCATGACGTATAATTGGAGGTTTGCGTCATTCTCATTTTCCACAAACTCAGGGTGGACCCGCTGTTGGGCCATGGCGTTTTTCACCGCCAGTCGCAGGTATTCCTGGTTTATCGACTCCTTGGGCGCGGCAGCCACACCAAGATAGAGCTTGTGGTCGGAAAGATCCTGACGCCATTGAACCCGGCGAACCGCCGTGTCGAGCGCCTGGGCTTCCATTAATTGGGTGATACCGCTGCGACCACCGTGACTGTCGGGTAACCGCAGGGAACAACCCATGGTGCACACCATCACCACGGTAATTGCAATCCACCCCAACCCCAAAGGGAATAGATGGATCTTGGTTGGCTTGTCCATTGGCCTGACTCCTTTAGTTTCGTTGATTCGTCGCGACCCCAAGCATCAGGGTTACCCTGATTTTTTTGCGGAGTTTCTCTGTGAACGCAAGCAGGAAATCCAGATGGATTCAAAAATAAACGCACAAGCTGTTTACCTGAAATGATGACTCACTTATCCAGCGTTCCGGTAATTCAATGATTCAATGCGAATGGCCAAAGATTCCTAAGAAAATGAGCAATTGACAGTGAATTCCTTCTGGTGGTTGCCTACTTGCAGGGTGCGGGTGGCGTGATACGACGATAACAACGTACCCAAATACGAGGAGCCCCATGATTTTTACCCCGAAAAAAGTGCTTCCCCTAATTCTTCTCTGGATTCTTGCATCATTCTCAATGGTTGAAGCCCAGCGAACCACCCACGGGTATTCCCGTGACGATGGTTGGCGACCTGAACACGGCGAGGCCCAGCGCCTCGCTCAATGGGATCGTCTGGCAAAGGATGGCCTCCAAAAGGGCTCTGACGAGGCGATTGTTGTCGGGCCAGCCACCGTGGATGCCTCCGCCTCCCAGGCACTGATCGTCGGTACCAGAATTGCCGTCGGCGAGGATCTGGACCTTTCCGGGATCCTTCAGGCTGCCACAAAGGGCGGCGGTGAACTGGGTCGGGGAACCGTGACGGTGGATTCGGCCAACGACCTGATTGTCTGGTCCGCACATCTGATTGTTCAGGGTGCCGGGGCGAGCTCCATCATTCTCAAGGGGCTTGATCTTCCCCAAGGTGTCGAGCTTTGGGCCTACACCGCCCATGGTTTTGTCGACGGACCGGTGACGACCACCGGCAATGCGGGAAGTGGCTCCCACTGGACATCCCCCCTCCCCGGCGAATCCCTCTACATCGAATTGCGCCTTCCCGCAGACCTTGACCCGTCAACTATCGGAAGCCACCACGGAACGATCAGCCACGCAGGCTGGTTCGATCCGGTGTTTTTCGGCACCGATCCTCTCGGCAAGGGGCCGTGCCCTGGAAATGCGGACTGTATCATCAGCGGCGAGTGTGTGGATGAATCGGATTTCACCCACCTCGAAGATTTGCGCAGGGCCGTCGCGCTCATTGTCTATCCCTCTGGCGAAGGTTTTGGGGCCTGCACGGGAACGCTCATTGCCACCACCGACCCGGATGACCCCGACTCCTACCTTCTCACCGCAAACCATTGCTTCGAGGAGCAGGATGCTGCCGATGAGTTGCGGGTATTCTACGATTTTCGCAAGTCAAGCTGTGATGCGGAAACCTGCCCGGGAATCAACTTTTCAAATGCCGACCAGATGGGCGCCACCATCGTTCATACAGCTGCCCAGCAGGACGTCACCCTCGTCCGTCTCAACAGCACCCCTCCCGGAGATCGTTACTTTGTCGGTTGGACCAACGAGCAGTTTGCCGAAGAGGACGGCATGATCGTCCATCGCCTTTCGCATCCCAATGCCACCGCCCAGGCATACAGCCGTCACGAAATTCGCCCCAATGAAGTCAGTTGTGGCGGTGCGCCCGTTGGACAATATGTCTACAACAAGGTCGTGTTCGGTGCCACCGATCAGGGAAGCAGCGGCAGCGTCATCGTCACCAGTGACAACCTCATCATCGGTCAAAACCGGGGAAGGTGCGGCCCTCCCGGGGCCACAAATGATCCCTGTAACGATGCCGCTCTGAACTTTGATGGTGCCCTTGCCGCCTACTACGATGATGTAAAGGAATTCCTCGATCCCGACGGTATCGTGGAGCCATCCCCCACGCCAACAGCGACACCATCCCCAACCCCCACGGAGACCCCGACTCCTACCCCAACCCCGGAGCCGACGCCCACACCAACACCGGAGCCGACTCCTACCCCAACACCGGACCCAACTCCAACTCCAACGCCGGAGCCAACTCCAACCCCAACACCGGAGCCGACTCCAACACCAACACCGGAGCCCACACCCACCCC
>JAFIGB010000271.1 GCA_020831705.1 Candidatus Sumerlaeia bacterium
CAGTTTTCCGACGCCGGTACGTTGCGTCTGGCCCTTGAAAGCCGGAGATCGGTTGATTCCTGATGGCCATCCCCCCCATCAATCCCATCGGGGCGGGAAGGGTCACCCAGTTGCTTCCCGCAAAAAGGCGCAAGGCGGGCCTTGTCTATATCGAGGGGGAGAAACTCGTCCACGAGGCGCTTTCCGGTGATTGGGAATGCCGTCTGCTCCTTGTGGAGGACGACCATTTGCATACCCCCGGTGGGCGTGATTGTATTGCCGCCGCCCAGGCAAGGGGTGTCGAGGTTGTCTGCACGGATCGCAGGACACTTGCGCGGCTGACCTCCTGCGAGACCGCGCCACCGGTGGGTGTTGTTCTCGCTCCTCCCGATCTTTCCATTGAAAATGTCACGGAGCTTCCAAAACGCCTCCTCATTCTCGATCGCCTTTCTGATCCGGGAAATGCGGGGACCCTGGCACGATCAGCCGCGGCCTTCGGATTTGTGCCGGTCCTGACGCTGAACGGTGTTCGGCCGACAAACGAAAAATTTCTTCGATCAAGTGCTGGACTTTGTTTTGGCCCGGGGCGCATCCTCACCGGTGGTGAGCCCGGACGGCTTGCCGCGTTTCTCCACGAAAGGAACGTCGCCACCGTGTTGCTGGACCCGTATGCTCCCGGATTTCTTGAGGACTTTTCCCACGATTCCGCCGCTGCCCTCGCTCTGGTGCTGGGGAATGAATCCACCGGTGTGGATCGGCAGCTTTGGCGTTGGGCGACCCCCCTTCGCATCCAGATGTCCCCCCTCGTCGAGTCGCTCAACGTGGCCATGGCCGGTGCGATTGCCCTCCATCACTTTCGTCACCGGGGTGGCGGGCGATGATCAACCACTTCGATCTTGCGTATTGCTCCATCGCCCCCTTCTTTCTTTCGGTGGCGGCCTACAAGCGCCTTCGCTACGGCAAGTATCGCCGCTCGCTCCCGGGAATGTTCGGCGCGAACCTGCCCGACCCGCCACTTGCCCCCTACGACCATCGTGTCTGGCTCCATTCCGTGAGCATGGGGGAAACCATGGGTGCCGGTGCGGTGTATAGACGAATGCGGGAGGCATGGCCGCGCTGGCAGTTTCTCTCCACGACGACCACCGAGACCGGCCAGGACCAGGCACACAAGTCCCTGGAGGGGGCGGATTGGGTGGATTTCGCCCCTGTTGATCTGGGGTGGAAGGTCCGCAAATTCCTGGATGCCTACAAGCCGTCGATCTATCTTTTCTTTGAAACGGAAATCTGGCCGAACACCCTCCTTGAGTGCAGGCGTCGCAACCTCCCTGTCTATTTGGTGAACGGGAAGGTTTCCGAGCGGTCAGCCCGTGGATATACAAAACTGGCGCCGCTCCTTCGCCCCTCCCTGGGTGCGGTCAGGACCTTCCTCATGCAGACGGAGGCCGATGCGGAGCGTCTTGCCCGCGTCGCCCCCGCCGGAGCGAAGTTTGTCGTCACGGGAAACGTCAAGTTTGACAATCTTCCTGAACCCCTCCCCGAAGCCGACCGCGTGGAGATGCGCCGTTCCTGGGGTGTGGACGATGATGCACTTCTCATCCTGGCCGGAAGCACCCATCCGGGCGAGGAGCGCCTTGTCTATCTTGCGTATAGATACTTGCTCCAGTCCTTTCCGAAGGCCCGCCTTGTCATCGCCCCCCGTCATCCCGAGCGCTTCAGTGCCGTTGCCGATGAACTGCGGGGATTGGGCGCGATTGTCTGCCGATTAAGCCGCGAGGAACCATCCGCGTCAGGCGGGCAGGTCCTCCTGCTGGACAAAATGGGTGTTCTCGCGCGCAGTTTTGGTGCTGCGGATATTGCCCTCGTAGGGGGCGCATGGAATCCCATCGGGGGACACAACCTGCTGGAACCCGCGGCCCACGGGATTCCCGTCGTGCACGGCCCGGCGATGCATGCCCAGGGGGAAATCATGCGCATCATTCGGGAAGCGGATGCCTCCCTGCAAACGAGCGGGGATGATTTGGGCGACACGCTGGCCCGGTTGGCTTCCGATGCCGACCTGCGCCGCTCTCTTGGGGAACGGGGGCGAAAGGCAGCGTCGGCAAATCGTGGTGCTGCGGAACGGGTTGTTGCGGAACTTGGGCGTGATATACGTTAGACAAAACTGAATGGCAGGGTTGCTACTCGTTTTCGTCGTCATCCGATGTGACGGTGGCAAAGAAGTCCAGATCACCGAGGGATTTCTGAATGGCTTCGGGACGTGGCTTCTGCTCCAGGTCCATGCCACGGGATCCCCCCCGTTGGCGGGACTGGCCAGCCAGCTGCCCGCATGCACCATCGACATCGAGGGCCTTTGACCAGCGGACGCTCAAGGTCAGGTTCGCTTCCCGGATGATGCGGGAAAACTCCTCCACATCCTCGGTTTTGGGTCGCTGCCAGGGGAGGAGGGTGCTCGGATTAAAGGGAATCAGGTTCACCTTGCACGGGATGCCGCGGAGGAGTTTCACGAGTTGTTTTGCGTGATCCGGTGTGTCGTTGAATCCGGCAAGGAGTACATACTCGAACGTCACGCGATTGCGGCCGATCTGACGGTTTCGGCAAAACTCGAGAAGATCCACGAGGCTGTATTTTTTGGTGATGGGCATGATCTCCTCGCGTTCCTCCTGGGTGGTGGCGTTCAGACTGAGGGCGAGCTTGACATTGAGGCCGGAGCTGGCCAGTTCCTCCATGCCCGGGAGGATGCCACTTGTACTGACGGTAATGCGCCGGGGGGAAAGATTGATTCCATCGTTGTCTATCAGGAGGCGGATGGACCTCAGTACGTTGTCCGTATTGAGAAGCGGTTCCCCCATGCCCATATAGACAAGGTTTCTGTAGTTTGCGCCGGGTTGGTCCTCGAGGAGGTGACGCCGAGCGTAGAGCACCTGGTCGACAATCTCATCGGTGCGCATCTGGCGGAAGAAACCGTTGAAGCCGGTAACGCAGAACTTGCAGTCCACGGCGCAGCCGACCTGGGAGCTGAGGCACTGGGTCCAGTACCCCCGCTTGGGATCGGGCATCAGGACGGACTCCACCTTGCGGCCATCCTCAAGGCGGAAGAGGAACTTGTAGCTTCCATCGGAGGAGGTGCGCAGCGTCTCGGCGCTTTCGACGCCCCCAAAGACGGTATTCTCTGCCAGCCACTCGCGAAGGGGGGCGGGGAGGTTGCGCATTTCGTCGAAGCTGCGGGCGCCACGGCGCTGGACCCATTGGTAAAGCTGCCTGCCACGGTACCGCTCGAAACCATTGGTATCGAGGAGGGACTCCATTTCAAGCTGGGTCATGCCACGAAGACGGTGGGGCGGTGAGGGGGAAACGTCAGGGGACAAATTCAAGATCCTTGTAAAACTTGTTCAATTCCCGTTCGGCAATTGTGTGGGAGACACCGGAATGAATATCCCGTGTCATGACGATGAGGAGCATTTTCCCTGCCACTTCCGTCCTGTCCAAAATAACAGAGAGGGAGGTGTCATCCTCAAGGACGCCTTCGTGGATGCTTTCCGTGATGGTAATGTCGGTGCCCTTGAAGGGGAAGGTGTCTGGTTGGGATTGGGTCGGTGCGAAACCGCGTGTGGCCTCGATTTCAAGGGGGGTCAATGTGGGGCCACCGAGGAGATCGGCCAGGGAGCGGCGGGGAGGTTCCTTGATGTAAATCTTGAAAAGAAGGGATTGCTCCTGATCGACGAAGTAAAAATCCGGCTCCGTTGTCAGGCCGCGGCCGAGGCGGGAGTGATCACGAATATCCTCCCAATGATAGACCGTCCATCCTGCTGGCTTGATAAACCGGAATCTCGGTTCGCGGGATTCAAATTCAGCGGGTGAATAACCGATCAGGGGGGTATGAAGGCGCGGTTTGGTATCGCCGAAAAGGAAAAAGCCAACGGCGGCGATGGTGGGCACCAGGGTGATCAATGAACCGAGGACGGCGCGGGTTGATTCAGGGGCGGCGACCAGAAGGAGTACGTTGGAGAAGAGAAAGCTGGCACCGATGACCATCATGCCGATGCCGTACTCAGGGGGGAGCTGACCAATGTCGCCAATAACGGTAAGGGTGTGAATATCGAAAATGAGGAGATATCCAAGGAACCCAAAGAACATGGAGTAAACGGTTGCCGCCCCCAGGGCAAGCAGTCCGGTCCATCGCCAGCCACTGAGCAGGATAAGGCCGAGAACACCCAAGGGGCCGAAGATGCTTGCTGTGGTGATGACGCTGACTCCTGAGTTCAGGAACGGGATCGCCATGAGAATCGAGAAGACGAGCCATGTTGCTCCAGCGAAGCGCCACCCAAGGACGCCCGGGTCCGGCTCGGTGTTCCTGGACTTCTTGCTGGAATCATCGCCCCATATTGAGGCCTTGTTCCCCGCATCCGTTTTCGGATCCGTGCCTGTATCGGGATCAACGCCGAGCGATTCAGCCCGCCCAAGGGGAATACCGGATGCGGGGTTGGCCTTGGCTAATTCGGAACCAAATCCGGAGTATTGATTCTCAAAACTTGGATGAGGCTCCTGTGTTGGCGGATCGGGAATGCCGCCTCCGGCTAATTCCTTTGTGGAGGGTTGCTTGTAACTTGGGTGTGAAAGTTGGTCCTCATCGAGAATACCCGGGTTCCGGCTTCCCGAGAGCGCCATGGGTGTCTTGGTGCTTAGCAGGTCCTTCGCGCTGGGGAGGTCCGTGGGGATCGGGTTATCGATCCGTGTGGGGAGGGAAAACTGGTCGGAGGATTCGAAGGAGGGATCGAGATTATCTTCAGGGTCGTGTCCAGGGGTCAGTTGGGGAGTGGATTCACGGTGATGGGGAGGTGGGGGCGGGGGTGGTGGTGTGGCACCGTACAAATCGTCGTAATTTGCCTGGGGAGCTTCCTCCTCTTCCCATTCCTGGGGTTGGAGGTGGATTTCCTCCCGGGTTGGCGGGTCGATGGAAGGATACTGGGGAGCGGGCTGTTCCCATGAGCCAAGCTCAAGATCCGCATCCGGTTCCAGGCCATCATTGCGGTCGGTGGGGTACTCGTAGGGATCCTGCTCGCTGCCATCATCCAGATCATGCTGGGGATATTGGTCGTCGTATTGGGGAGGACCCTGCTCTTCGATCCACTGGTCGTCCAGGTCTTCAAGGAGCCATTGCGGTGGTGGAGGAATCTTGTCCTGACCATGGGATCCACCACCCATGTCGGGTGCATGGAGGATACGCCCATGATGGAGGGTAAATCTTGGGGCCATGGTTTAGTTGTTGGGGAGCTCCGTGCCTTGGAGACACATTGGCAGTTTCGTAGTCGTTCAAAGAATGCAAGGGGGGTGAACGATCGCTCAAGCCAAAAGGGTGGTTCAGCGGTCCTGTTGCATCAAGTAAATGCGAATTGAGCGGGTTGGCGCCGGGGTCATTTCCCCCGTATGATGAGTCCCCTGAGGTATTCAGAGTAGCTGTTTTTGGGCATCGTCCCCACCAGGGTTTCGAATTTTGTGTCATCAAGGAAGCCCATACGCCAGGCGATTTCTTCCAGACATCCGATCTTGAGGCCCTGGCGGTGCTCGATGGTGGCGATGAAGTTTGAGGCTTCGAGAAGGGATTCGTGGGTTCCCGTATCCAGCCATGCCACCCCGCGCCCGAGCAGGCGTACCTGAAGTCGCCCCTGCTGGAGGTAAATCCGGTTCACGTCGGTAATTTCCAACTCCCCCCGGGGTGATGGTGTCAGATTGCGTGCGATTTCCACGACGTCATTGTCGTAAAGGTAAAGCCCGGGGACGGCGTAATTGGACTTGGGCGAGGCCGGTTTCTCCTCAATGGAAAGGGCCTTGCCTGCGGCGTCGAAATCGACCACCCCATATCGTTCAGGGTCCCGGACCCAGTAGCCAAAGATCACGCTGTCGTTGCGGACATCCATGGCCTCGCGGAAGATGTTCAGCTTCCCGTAAAACAAATTGTCCCCGAGAATGAGCGTCACGCGGTCGTTCCCAATAAAATCAGCCCCAATGACAAAGGCCTGGGCGATGCCCTCGGGTTTCGGTTGGACGGCGTATTGGATCTCAATCCCGAGGCGGGAACCATCCCCCAAAAGATCCCGAAACCGGGGGAGGTCCTCGGGTGTGGAAATGAGAAGGATTTCCCGAATGCCCGACAACATCAGGGTGGAGAGCGGGTAGTAAATCATCGGCTTGTCATAAACCGGCATGAGCTGCTTGCTCGCCACCAATGTCAGGGGGTGCAGGCGGGTACCGGCACCGCCGGCGAGAATGATTCCCTTGGTCTTCACGTTGAAATATCCTTGAACTGATGGGGGTGACGCTGCCACGGACCCCAAGATCAATCGTTGGACCATCTATGGTGGTCAACCGGGGATCCATGGACTTTTGAATTGTCACTTACCCCATGGCAGGGGGATTCACGTCGTGCACCTCATCGGAGCCTCCATGACCGGCTCCATGCGGCCACCCGAAGGAGTGGAAATTGACAATGAGTTTCATCCCCCCAGTTCTCCCCATCCTTGTCGGATCACTCCTTTATTCCAGTTACTGGCTGGTCGAGGGTTCGGGCGGCTCGGATGTCGAACCCATTGCCTGGATCACGGAGGAGGCAAATACCGAACTGGCAACCCGGGAGATCTTCCCCAGTGATTCCATCAACGGGGAGGTGAGCTTTCATATTTACCTGCCACCCGTTTACCATGACGACCCCGACCGCCGCTTCCCCGTCATTTACTGGCTCCATGGTTCCGGAAATGGAGTTTTGGGGGTCCCTCCAATGTCCAACCAGTTTCATTCAGCCATCAGCAATGGGCTTGTTCCCCCGATCATCATTGTCTTCCCCAATGGCCTGGAACAGGGAATGTGGTGTGATTCCAAGGATGGCAGGACACCCATGGAATCCATCCTCATCAATGACCTGATTCCCTACGTGGACGGGAATTTCAGGACGATTCCCGAGCGCCATGGCCGCCTTATTGAGGGGTTCAGCATGGGTGGATATGGCGCCGGGCGCATCGGCCTCAAGCATTACGACCTTTTCCATGGCTTCAGCATGTTGGGTGCGGGACCTCTGCAATTGGACTTCCTTGAGGAGGACCCAAACCTCATCCCCATGGAAAGCCGACTCCTCATTTTCGAAACTGTCTACGGCAACGACATGGACTATTATCTGGAGCAACACCCAAAAACACTTGCCGAAAAGAACGCCGGGTTGCTGCCTGCGGACCACGCAATGAGGGTCATTGTTGGAAGCAATGATCGCCTTCTGGAGAACAACCGGTTGCTCCGGAACCACTTCGATTCCCTGGAAATCCCCCATGAGTACCGTGAAATCGAGGGGGTTGCCCACCAGCCACTTGCCACTTTCACCGGCATCGGACCGGCCAATTGGCTCCACTACCGGAGTTTGTTTGGGGGCGAGGATGACTGAAGAAGAACCGGGAGGGTGGAATTTTCCACTCAATTCCCCGGTAAATGCGACCGGAGAAAATTTCCCCCTTGATTGCGATGGCAGACATCCTCCACCGTTTACCTGCCAACGATGAAGACCCAGCCCCTTTCCATCCATGATCTCACCAACAACACGGCCCCCGGATGCCCGGTTGTAGGGGCGCGTGTGGCGTAACGAGCGGTGGACTCCGAACCTCCTCCAAAACGACGACGTTATCTCCCCCTGGCCCGTAATCTGGTCCTTGCGGCCGGGGTGGCCCTGCTTGCCGTTGCCTGCACCTCATCCATTTCCCAGCAGACGGGGGAAGGGGAGGCGCTTGTCGGTTACTTTGGGCTTTACCTGCTGATCGCTTTCCTGGCCCTGGCGCTTAATTTCCTTTTCGTCATGGCCCAATCAGGGGTGGCTGCCCTCGGGGAGGTGACCATTGCGACGATCAATGCGCGGGGGAATTACCTCGATCGTATTTTGGCCCCCCTGCTCAGACGCCTCCCATATCTCGAACAGAAATTTTCGGCGGCCTCGCTGCTGATGCTGGTGATCCTGGCTGTTTCCCTGGCGGAGGCAGGCATGGAGCTCCTTCCCGGTATGCGGGCTGCGGGTGCCCTTCTCGGGGTCTTCGTGGCGTTGCTGCTTCAACTCATCTTCACCGAAGTCATTGCAAGGGGGGTGGCGCTGGCCCACCCACTCGCCGTGTTTCGGATCATCGTCCCCCCTTGTTACTTTTTGGCGTTGCCGATCATTCCCGCCCTTATTCCCGGCCGCTTCTTTGGTGGAATCCGACCCATCCAGGAATCCCCAACGGCCCTCAGTGACATGCACCTTCGGTTGCTCCCCAGCCTCAGTGGAGTGGAACGGGTCATTCAGGAAGACGCACTGGAGATGATCGACTCGGTGCGGGAATTTGCCGAATCCACCGCCGAGGACATCATGACCCCGCGGACGGAGGTCGATGGCATCGAGGATTCCACCGCGCCGGGTGAGATTTACGAGCGCCTCCGCAAGTCGGAATTCAGCCGACTGGTTGTCTATAAGGAGAACCTCGACAAGGTTCGGGGAACGCTCCTGGCGAAGGAGGTGCTCCTGCGCCGTCCCCAGGATCCCCTCGCCCTCCTGCGCGACCCGATCTTTATTGATGAAAAGGCCACGCTCCCCGAGTTGCTCAGGAAAATCAGGGATCACCGCACCCACCTGCTCATTGTCATCGACGAGTACGGGGGCGTCTCGGGCATCGTAACCCTCCACGATCTATTCGAGGCAATTGTCGGTCACATTGAGGACCTGGAGGATGAACAGGAATTTTGGATCGAAAAAATTGACGAGACAAGTTTCAGTATCAACGGGCGGGTTGAAATCTGGGAACTCAATGATGAGTTCGATCTCAATCTGGACGAGGATCTCGCCCGAACCGCCGGCGGGCTGGTTTTCAACACCCTTGGCCGTGTTCCCCAGGAGGGCGACCGGGTCGCGTTTCCCGGTGTTGAACTGGTGGTTGTTTCCACCTCGGAAAACCGCATCCAGACAATGCGTCTCGAATTTGCAGGCATGAAGGAAAATGTTGAAGTGGAACACACCGCCGGGGAGGACGGGTCATGACCGATCTTGACCTTCTCCTCCTTGTGACGCTCACGGTGGGAATTGCCTTCCGTGTGATGGTTTCGCGCTTCGAGGCACGGCACCTTCAATACGCCTGGGACTTTCTTTGCCATCCAACGGGGGTTCCCGAGCAGCAGGACACCCGCGAGACGCTGTTGGATCGTACAACGGTGGCATTGAGTTGCGCCCGTCTTGCAAGATTGCTTTCGTTCCTGTTTATCCTCCCTCCGCTGGCGGTTCTCCTGCGGTTACATTTCCCAACGGAGGTTCTGGTCCCGGCGTATATCTCCCCGTTCTGGGGGGAGATCATTCGGCTGTTTGTCTATTCACTGGGAATCTTCATCCTGCTCATGCTTGTACATACATTTTTCATGCGGGGCTTCTACCTTGAGGACCGCGTGAAATCCCACAAGCGGGCACCTGCATGGCTGACGGATCCCCAGGAGATGGAGCCTGCCCCGGTGGCTGCGGGGGCGTTGCTCTGGGAATGGATGGTCAATGGGCTGCAGGTGATCACCAGGGGAATGCTGCTCCATCGCCCCGTGGCGTATCTCTTCGAGCAGGATGGGGAGTTGTCCCTTGCCATTGGAAAAGCCGAGGCGCCGTCAACCGAGCGCAACGGCCTCACCAAGGGAACCTCCATGGAGGATGAAAAAACCGAGGAGGAGATGGTTCACTCCATCGAGCGCTTGTCGGAAACCCTGGCACGGGAGGTCATGCGCCCCCTTAACAAGGTGACCGCCGTGAGCCTGACGGGTTTCAACATCGACAAGTTCCTCCAGCTCGCCCGGCGAACCGGCTATACACGCTTCCCGTGTTACTACGACCAGGTGACGAACCTGATCGGGTACCTCAATGTCCACGACTTCCTCGATTCACCCGTTCCTCCCAAGGAAATCCGCAAGATGGTCCACCGCGCGGTCTTCATTCCCGAAGTGGCACGCACCAACGTGGCGCTGGAGGAAATGCTGCGAAAGAGGACTCAGATTGCGATTTGCTACGACGAGTTTGGTGGGTGCAGCGGGCTCCTTTCCCGCGAGGATATCTTCGAGGAAATCATTGGCGAAATTCTTGACGAATATGACCGCCCCGATGAAGTCCCCATCCAGAAGTTCCGCCACTTCTATCTGGTGGATGGGTCGATGGACCTCGACGACCTGGAGGAGGCGCTTGGGCTGGAACTGGAGAAAAACAACTGCGATACCATTGCCGGTTACGTCTATCAAAAGTTAAGCCGGACCCCCAGGCGGGGTGAATCCTTCGAGGAACATGGATGGCGTCTGGAGATCAGCCGCATGGACCAGCATCGAATCCGCAAGGTGCGTGTCTATCCACCGCCGGAGGATGGAGGAACGCTTGTCCACTAAACCCATGTTTTCCAAGGAAGTCCTCAAGCACTGGTTCTGGGACTCCTACGACCATCTGTTCGTCCTGATCTTTGGCAATATCGCGTTGTTTATCACGGTCAATATCCTCGTGATCCTGATGGCTCCGTTGGTTTTCGGCCTCATGGCCGGGCTAGCCCCACCGGGAATTGTGCTGCTGTTGTTCGTCATGACCGTCGTCGTTCTTCCCATGGTGCTTGCCATGATCGTGGGTCCATCAGGTTATGTGGCGAAAATGATCACGGAGGAGAAGGAGCCGATTTTCCGGGATTTCTTTCGTGGCCTCAGGGCGACATGGTTCCGTATGTGGCGCTTTTTTGCCGTCGTCTGCGCGGCCTTCGGGATTCTTCTGGTGAACGCATGGTTCTATCTCCTCAGTGGATTTTTCCCCGAGCAGCTTCAGCTTCTGGGCGGATTGCTGGCGGGGCTTTGTCTTTGGATCGCGTTGACCCTTCTCTGTATCCTGCAAATTGCCATCCCTGTATATATCCGTACCCGCACGGGAATCCTGAAATCACTGAAGACGGGGTTTGTTGCCCTGATGAAGTATCCGGGGTTGATGATTGGGAACGGGGTCTTCCTGTTGTCCCTGGGAATCCTGTCGATGCTTGCCATGCTGGCCCCCATCCTGATATACGGTTTTGTTGGACCCATCATGCTGCTGAATGCGATGTATGACGTCCTTCTGGAGTACGAGGAAAACCTCAATGCAGAGGAACGGCCCACTCCGAAGACCTGGACGGAAATCGAGGAGCGGGAGAAAGAGGACGAAAATATACGGATGAAGAAGGTTCGATACAACAGGACTATTCGTGATGTCCTGCGCCCATGGCAGGACTCATAATTTCTCAGCTTGAGAGGATGGCGAATTCAATGAGTGCCCCCACCAGACAGATCGCCACCATGATGGCGTAAGCAATCAGGCGCAATTGGTCTGAATTGAGGCGGGTGGGGTTTTCCGACTTGTCCATTTCGTCCGGTACCTCACGGGCAAGCCGCGAAATAATCAGCATTACTGCTCCCACGATGAGGAGACTTCCAAGTGTTAACAGCCAAAAATAGAGCAAGGTTTCTCTCCATAATACCAGTCACCTTACATTGAAGACACGTTTTGTGCCAAGCCCCTGCGAGGGGGTGAATTCCCTCCGGAGTTGCCCGTGGCGAGCAAGAAAAACAGAACACATCACAATCTGGATCTTTATGCTGCTGGTGTGGCCATCCTGAGTGTGCTCGTTCAGGGCCATCGTTTCGGTGAAGGAACCCAGGAGGCATTGCTCCTTGGCGTTGCCCGTGTTCTGGACCTGACGTGGCTGGTCAATGACTGGTTCCTGAGCGTCCCCCAGATGCGGGGGGAATTGATCGGCATTCTCGCCATGGGGAGCCGGACCATGGGGGAGCCGACCTTCTTTCTGCTGCTTCATCTGGTCACCCGATTTGCTCTCCTTGCGGGAACCTGGCGACTCGTGGAGGCCCTGCTTCCGGGGAACTACCGGGTCGCCCTGATGACCCTGTCCGGTGTTCTCTTCATGCCTCTTTTTTTCCCGGGTGCCCTGGACTTGATGACCCCCCATTGGGAGCCTGCAAACCTGGGTGCTGCCCTCGTGATCTGGCTTGTTGCCGAGGGAATCAGGGTGGTTCAGGGGCGGGGGAATCTGGTCGGGATGACATTGCTTGGTGGGCTTGCGATGTTTTTCACCCCGTGGATGGCCCTGCCGGCGGTTGTCGCCCTGGCCCTGTTCCACTGGTATCGACGGCAACCTCCCAAGGAGACCGCCCTCGTCGTCCTCGGTGCGCTGTTTCTCTCCTCCCCGGGTTGGATTCCCTTCCTGGCGGAAACCTTTCGCGGTGGGCAGTTTCTCGCGGACCGCTCCTTTATCAGGACACTTCAATTCCATGATCCCGACCGGTTTCAGCCCTGGACATGGCCGGTTTTTCAAATCCTCCAGGCTGTTTTAATCCTGGCTGCGGCGGTGGTCGGGTGGTGGAGGTTTCTCCCTGCCCAACGGAGGCCCGACCTGATGATTTTCCTTCCCATTCTCGCGTGGATCCTCTTCGCCGGAATCGCTTGGACGGTTGCGTCGTTCCTTGAGGTCGCCCCCGAGTTGATCTTGAGCGATCCCCTTCGGTTGATGTTCCTGCCAACCATCCTCGTCTTCGCACTGGCTGTTGCTTTGGTATTCCAGCTCCTTGAAGAGCGCACATGGTACCTTGCCGTGGGCGGAAGCCTGGTGCTTCTCCTCCCCTGGCATGACGTCACCATGTGCGGGCCGATCCTTGTCGCCCTGACCGTTGTTTGGTTCCCACTCCTTGGGGTTGCTCATTCCAATGCGGGGGTCATGGCGCTTTCCCGCTGGTGCCGCCCGGTGGGCTGGTTGGCAGTGGCGCTGGGAATCTTCCTTGTCTGGGGAATCCAGACGCGGGAGGCATGGCGCGAGCAATTGGTGGGGGAGCGATGGCTGGTGGCACCTGCCACGAAGGATGAAGGAAGGCAGGCCCTGGTGGAATGGATCCGGATCAACACACCGCGGGAGGCGGTATTCGCCATCCCGCCCACGCTGGAGCGTTTCCGGCTCCTTGAGCAGCGTTCCATTGTGGTGGATTTGACTCTGGCTCCCCAGCATCGGGAGCAACTTGCCCAGTGGGTGGAGCGGGTCTCCCTCGGTACAAATGCGATGGTCCTGACGTCGCGGCCGGAACGTGAGCTTGAGGATGTCTCCGTGCAGCAGTTGGTGCTTCTGGCACAAACCCACGGAGCCAGGTACGTCGTGGTTCGCGAGAACCTTTTCCATCCCGTGGTGGTGCACCGCATCGGTGGTTACTCGATTCTGGACCTTGAGAGGGATGGCATCATCCTGAATAACTGGTGAAGGTGCGGTGCGATCCTGCTCGAAATTTGAAAAGCGTTTGAGCGGGAGTTTTTTTCTGATTCCCCACAATCGCCCGGAAACGATTCCGACAATTTCATGTCCGGTTGTCATTGCTACACGTAATGGGGCGGCATAAACCTTGTTGCCCCCAACGGCCGGACGTTCCGTTGGCGGCGACCCCATCGCCCTGTTTTGATCGAATCCGGACCTGCAAGCCCCCATGGCGGCGGTGGCAAGTATCACGAAAATGTTTGGATCAAGCGCCGTGGGTTTTCCTGCGGCGTGACATATTTACCCTCAGGCCCGGTCCAAATGCCGGGTCATCAGGATACACAGCGACCCTTGAGACCTTTTGATTTCATCCGCCACCAGGCGTGCTACCGGGAGGATCGCGCTTGATGCTACTGCTTTTCATTCTGTTGCCGTTTCTCGGCGCAGCACTTTTCTACCTCCTCCCCAAGGATCGCCTGCCCGCAAAGATGGCAGGCTATCTGGCGTTGTTTATCACCGGCCTCTGTTTGCTGACCCTTGGCTGGTTGACGTTCATTGGCCCCGAGGAATCCCGGTCCTTCCTCGTCCCATGGGTTCCCCAGATCGGCCTGAACTTCTCCCTTTGGCTTGATGGTCCCGCGATCTTCTGGGCCTGGCTCGTCTCGGGCATCGGTTTTCTTGTTTTCTTTTACGCCATCCATTACATGGACCCCACCGATTCCCCGTGGCGTTTTTACGGGACGATGGTCTTTTTCATGGGGGCCATGCTGGGCGTTGTCATCTCTAAAAATGTTTTGCTGATGTTCATCTTCTGGGAGATGACGTCGATCTCCTCGTTCATCCTGATTGGCCACTGGCATGAGAAGGCGAGTGCCCGCGAGGGAGCCGTCCGTGCCCTTGTGACGACCGCCGGTGGAGGGCTTTGTCTCCTTGCCGGTATTGCGGGCATTTTCTGGATTGCCGTCACCCAGGGTGTGGACCCCGCCGTCGCCCTTGAATGGGATATGATCTGGGAGAACTCGCGCCTTTTCCTCAACCACTGGGCAGTCGAGGCGATTTTGATCCTTCTGCTCATTGGTGCCTTCACCAAGAGCGCCCAATTTCCGTTCCACTACTGGTTGCCCGGTGCGATGGAGGCCCCCACGCCGGTGTCTGCCTACCTCCACGCAGCCACGATGGTGAAGGCGGGCATCTACCTGATGGGGCGTCTATATCCAACCTTCTCCAACCATGACCTTTGGCTGATCCTCCTTGGTGGCGCCGGTGTGTTGACGATGCTCATTGGCGGCGCCATGGCAATGGTCAGCCGTGATCTCAAGCAGCTCCTGGCCCACTCGACGGTAAGCCAGCTCGGTCTCCTGACGGCGTATTACGGATTCGGCAAGGGGCTCGTTGGAACCGAGGCCCCGCTGTCGATGGACCTCCTGCTGGTCGCCAGCCATGCCTTCTTCAAGGGTGGGCTCTTTATGATGGTCGGTGTCATCGACCACGGATGTCATACCCGCGAATGGACCCGTCTCGGCGGATTGCGCAAGGCAATGCCCGTCACCACCGTCCTTGTGATCCTCGGGTGTCTATCCATGGCGGGCGCCCCCTTCACCCTGGGATTTGTCGCCAAGGAGCTTTTCCTGAAGGCTGCCTTCCTGATCCAGACGGACAATGTCCTTCTGGGGACGGGTCTCCCCCTGATTGCGATTATTGCCAGCGTCTTCACGGCGGCCTACTGCTACCGCACGGCGATCTCCGCCTTCTTTGGCAAGCCACGGGACAAGTCAATTCACCCCCACGAGGGATCGGCCGGGATTCTCATCGCGCCGACAATCCTGATCGGGTTGTCGATCCTTGCCGGTCTATACGTTCCACTCGTCGAGCGACCGATCTCGGCGCTCATCAATGCACCCTATTACGGGACGGCCAGTGGCTTCGTCATTGGTTTCTTCCCCTATGTTGACAAGCTGCTCTTCATCGCCATCTTCCTCTTCGGCATGGGATTTGTCGTCTTCAAGGCCGGGGAGAAGATCCTGCTCACCTACGAAAAGCAGGGGAGCCCGGCGATCTTCCGGGGTGCCTACAACCTCATCTTCAACATGGGCGTGCCGAACCTTTCCTCCCTGACCTACAATACGGTGCAAAAGCCCTCGCTGTCCCGCAACATTGCCTGGGTGACCCTTTCCATTTTCGCCGGCCTTGCCGTGACGATGTACCACTCGGGGTTCCGCCTGCCGGGTGTACTGACGGCGGCTTACTTCGATGTCATCGGGATTGTGCTGCTGGTGTTCACGGTTGCCTCGCTGTATATCACGGTTGTCCACCGCCTCCTCCTTGTCCGCCTGTTTGCCCTTTCTGCAATCGGTCTCTTCGTGGCGGTTATATTCATCTTCTACAAGGCACCGGACCTTGCCATGACGCAGATCATGGTGGAGGTAACGCTGCTGATCGTGCTCCTGCTTCTTCTCGGCAAGTTCCCCCAGGCCGTGCAGAAGGAATTGGGGCCGGCGCCGATCATCCCGGGTGCCCGGGTGGTGATCGCCCTGACAGGCGGTCTCGTGATGGGTCTGCTGGCGTACTCGGGTTTCCACGGCATCAGCAAGGACGAGCCGACCTTCCCCGGCGAACCAACCACGGCCCAGTTCTATCTCGACAATGCCGATTATCCCCCGTTTGCCTCCCGTGAGGAAGCCATCGCCGCTGGATATCCCGGCGCGGACCTTTTCAGGTCCGGTGGTGGCACGAACGTCGTCAACGTCATCCTGGTCGACTTTCGTGGTGCGGATACACTGGGCGAGGCGACGGTCCTCGGTATTGCCGGGCTTGGGGTCCTTTGTCTACTCATGCTGGGCAGGACGCCCCCGCCACCGGGGAGGAGAAAAGATACCGATGGCACGGCGCGACTTGCCGAGGACGATCCCAAGTCGCCAAAACCTGGAAACGTTCTGGGTCGTTCCCTGGGCACGACGCCATCGATGATCCTCCAGGAAAGCGGGCGTCTATCGCCCGTGCTGATGATGCTCTTTGCGATCATCCTTTTCTTTACCGGCCACAACACTCCGGGTGGTGGATTCATTGCCGGTCTGATGGCAAGTGTCGCCATCGTCACGATCTTCCTTTGCTACAAGTCGAAGGATGTCTTCCCAGCCCACATGTTTAATTACGGATTGTTGATTCCCCTCGGGGTGATCATCGCGACGGGGACGGGTATCGTGCCGATGTTCTTCGATATCCCCTTCCTGACGAGCGCCTTCACGTATATCACGATTCCACTGCTCGGGGAGTTTGAGTTGTCCTCGGCCGTGGCGTTTGACCTGGGGATTTTCCTCCTTGTCGTGGGAACCACGATGCTGATTATCGAACGAGTCGGGAGGGAAAGCTAAATGGCCCTGTTTACGTCCATCCTTGTATTTCTGCTTGTTGCATCGGGCCTCTACCTGGTCATGCGGCGCCACATCTACGAGGTTCTCCTTGGCGTGATCCTCCTGGGCCATGGTGTTAATGTCTTTATGATCGCCATGGGTGGTTGGAGCGACGAGACCAAGCCGCCGATCCTGATCAATGGCGAGGCAACCGCCTACGCCGATGCCCTTCCCCAGGCGCTGATTCTGACGGCCATCGTCATCGGTTTTGCCGTGACGGCCTTCATGGTGGTGCTGATTCTTCGTGGCTACGAGGTTACCGGAACCGTTGAAGTCGGTGAACAGGGCCGCGAGGAGGGCGAGGCATGATTCACCTGATGCTCCTTCCCGTTCTGATTCCCCTCCTGGCCTCCGCGCTGTGTATGTTGTTCCGCGGCAATCTCGCCGTACAGCGCATCATCTCGGGGATTGTCGCCTTTGCGCTGCCGCTCATTGGTCTTTGGCTGACCATGTTCATCCGTGAAAACGGTGCTGTGGCAGTGCAGCTTGGCCAATGGCCGGGCGCCTTCGGCATTGTCTTTACCATCGACCTGTTCAGCGCGCTGATGATTTTCCTGTCGGGCGTTGTGCAGCTGGGCAGCTGGTTGTTCCTGGTGTGTGGAAGCCTGAAGCGAGAACACGAGGGCTTTCTGGTTCATCCCCTGTTTCTGCTTCTGGTTTGCGGTGTGAACTGGGCGTTTTCGACCTCCGATATTTTCAACATGTTCGTCAGCTTCGAGATTATTCTTCTGGCGACCTTTGCCCTTCAGGCCTACGGAAACGAGGGTTCCCAGATCCGGGAAACGGTGAAGTTCGTCGTCCTGAACTTCATCGCCTCGCTGATGTTCCTTGCCTCGGCAGGTTTTGCCTACGGTCTATACGGCACGCTGAACATGGCCGAGCTTGCCGTGAAGATCGCCGAGTCGGGAACGCCCCCCCAGGCGGTCGTGCTTGGCATGATGTTCCTCATTGTCTTCGGCATGAAGGCGGCCATCTTCCCGCTTTTCTTCTGGCTTCCCGATGCCTACCCGAAGGCCCCGCGTGGCATCATCGGGTACTTCTCCGGGATTCTGACCAAGGTCGGTGTCTATTGCCTGTATCGTGTCTTTACGGTCATGTTTCCCGACCCGACTGCAATGGAGAACTGGTTCCAGCCGCTGCTTCTTGCCATCGGTGGAATTACGATGGTGGTGGGTGTTCTCGGTGCCCTGAGCCAGGACACGATTCGTCGCATCCTATGTTTCCACATTGTCAGCCAGATTGGCTACATGATCTTCGGGCTTGGAATCTTTACACCCCTTGGCGTTGCCGCGGGAATGTTTGCCCTGATTCACAATGGGGTGGTGAAGTCCTCCCTGTTCCTCATTGGTGATGCGGTGGAGATGAACGAGGGCACCCAAAAGCTGAAGAAGCTCGGCGGATTGATGACTGTCTATCCAAGCCTGGCGCTGCTTTTCGTCCTCGCGGCCTTTTCCCTCGCAGGGATTCCTCCATTGAGCGGTTTCTATGGAAAGATGGGTCTGGTCATGGAGGGCATGGTCCAGGGGCATTTCGTTACGGTGGCGCTTTCCCTCGTGACAAGCGTGCTGACCCTGAGCTGCATGGTGAAGATTTGGCGCTATACGTTCTGGGGGGAACGGCAGAAGGACGCCGCAACCGCCCCAATTCACCTCCCCTCCATTCGCGCCGCATCGGGTCTTGTGATTGCATCGATTCTCGTCGCGATATTCAGCGGGTGGGTAATGAACCTTTGCTTCGAGGCGTCCACGCTGATGTTCGAGCGAACGGACTATATCTCGGCGGTCCTTGGTGACCGGGGTGTTGTTGCCCTCGAAACCGCCGTCGCGGAGGCATCACGATGAACGGCCGCATTCTCTTCGTCCTTGGAACGATCACCTACGCCTTCCTTCTGGGTCCAAGCCTGGCTGCCTTCCTCTTCGGACTCATTGCGATGGTGGTGATCCTTTCCACGTTTCCCCAGCTTGGCGGGGTCCGATCGATCATGCCCCTCGGCATCAGCCACCTTGTTCGTGGCGTTCGCCTGACATTCAACGGGGTGCTGTTCGTCCTCGATTTCCTCTACGACCTGACCGTCTCGAACATCGTCCTGGCACATGATATCTGGACTCCAACGGACCGATATACACCCCGGTTTGTCGACGTGCCAGTTGCAGACCTTTCCTCCTTCCAGGTGGCGTTTCTTGCATCACGGATCACCCTGACGCCGGGGACTCTCAGTGTTGCCGTCTCGCCGGATAAGGACATCCTCATCGTCCATACAATGTACCCCGGCGGGGATGGGTATGAAAAAAGCCTCCGCCGCCCCATTGACATTCTTCTGAAGGGACTGCGTTGACCATGGAACTTTTCACGCTGCCATTGCAGATTCTCTTCTTTGCCGGTGTCCTCACGGCAACGGGCCTTGTGCTTTACCGGCTGATATACGGCCCCAGCATCATCGACCGGTTGATCTGTGTCGATGCCCTCGTGCTTCTCGTGATCTGCCTGATCGCAGGGGTCATGATCGTCGTGGATACACGGTGGTTCTTTGATGCGGTGTTGGCCCTCGCCATTGTGGGATTTGTGGGAACGGTGGCGTTCGCCAAGTATCTTGAGTCGGGGGGCCTCGTCGACCATGATGATTGAAATCCTCTTTATCGCCATGATTTTCCTGGGCGTGTTCTTCGTCATGACGGGGGCGGTCGGCGTCATCAGGCTCCGCGATCCGTATACACGCCTCCACGCCGTCAGCAAGGGCACCACACTCGGCTTCGCCCTGATCATCATGGGTGTTGCCTTCCTCCACGGTGACATTTCCGACATTTTCAAGGCCCTTGTCGCCGTTATTTTTCAGTTCAGCACCACGCCGATTGCGGCCCACATGATCGCACGCCTGGGCCTGCGGAAGGGGATCGTCCCCGTGCGCAACGGCAACGGCGACCCGATGACGGAAGCTGACAAGAACTATACGGCAACCCGCGAATCGGGGGAGGAACCCTCCGGCGGCGCTGAAGCGGAAAACCCTGCCTGACACGCCGTTTGCGGTCGGATTTTGTCCGCCGAGTCCAAAAACCAAACCCTTCCATTCGTATATCCCCTGAACTGCCACCGCCCCCCGGGGGTGGAAAGGGGATATACATGAATTCTGGTGATCTTGCAGCGTCCGCGCTCCGGTTGACTGGGGAGTCGACCAGGTTGCTGGACCAGTGGATGGATCAGTTTGTGGAAAACTTCAAGGAGGTCAGGGAGCAGGGCACGACGCCCGACCTGAAGGAGTTGGCGGCGTTTCTTGCCTGCATCAAGCGGACCCTTGAAATCGCGCGCATTGCCGAGGCTCTTGAGGGCGGGGAAGGAGGCGGGGATGGCGGC
>JAFIGB010000289.1 GCA_020831705.1 Candidatus Sumerlaeia bacterium
CGGGTCTGGATCGCAGCGGCAACGTGGATGGAGGTGGGGAAGATGTCGTTGGAGGATTGCCCCATGTTGACATGATCGTTGGGGTGGACGGATTTGCCGGCCTTTTTGGCGGATTCCGGGAGGAGTTTCGTCGCCAGGGAAGCGAGCACCTCATTGGTGTTCATGTTTGTGGAGGTGCCGGAGCCGGTCTGGAAAATATCCACAACGAACTGTTCATCGTGCTTGCCGGAGATGACCTCATCGGCAGCGGCGGAAATGGCCTCGGCGATTTCCTTGTCGAGGAGACCAAGGTCGCGATTGGCCTTCGCGCATGCCTGCTTGACGAGGCCAAGGGCGCGAATCTGGACGCGGGGAATGCGCAGGTCGGAGACCGGGAAGTTGTCAACGGCACGCTGGGTCTGGGCCTTGTAAAGTGCATTGACCGGCACCTTGATTTCGCCCATCGAGTCTTTTTCTATACGATATTCAGCCATCTAGTTGGAAGTCCTTTCAAGTAACCGGATAATATCCATCCGCCATCCCCAAGTTCCCGCCTTGGCAGGTCGGGGGTCAACGGGAAGCGGTGGGGGAAAGGCCATCCGTATCCTGAAATGATCAGCTTCCAGGCTGAGTTTCGTCGTCGTTTTTCCTCGGGGCGATACCAATCCCGGTGAAGCCCCAGATCAGCGAGAACACAAATCCCAGGTAACACATCACCGCCCAGGGTGCATACTGGGTGGCGGGGACACCGAGGGTTTCAAAGATAAACACGGCGGAGATGCTCCAAGGAATGAGAGGCACAACAACGGTGCCCGAATCCTCGGTGGTGCGGGAAAGATTCTTCGCCGCAAGGCCCCGTTCCCGATAAGCACCGCGAAAAAGTTCCCCGGGCACGAGAATCGACAGGTAGGAGTTTCCGGTGATCCCTGCCACGGTGAGACAAGACCCCACGGTGGCTGCAATCAGTTGGCCCGTCGTTCTGGCGTACCGGCTCAACTCGCGCAGGAGCACCGAAAGCATCCGCGCACGGGTTGCAATTCCTGCGAATCCAAAGGCGCAGAACGCGATCAACGCGGTCCCCATCATGGACTGCATACCTCCGCGGCTGACGATACGATCCAGTCCCGCATTTCCCGTGTCGGGGGAGTAACCGAGGACCAGCCCGGCGGAAATCCTCACCGAAGTCAGATGATCCTTGTTGAAGGTTCCCGGTTCGCCGATGACCTCGTTGCCAAGATCCTGCATGGCGATCGCCAGAACAAAGGCCACCGCAATGGAGAGGAGCATCCCGGGAATGACCGGTTTCTTGAGAACAGCCGCACCGAGGGTGATCAGGGCAGGGAGGAGCAGAATGATGGAAAGGTTGTAATGGGCCTCGATGGAATCCGAGAGATCGCCTGCGGCACGAAACTCCCCCATCGATTCCCCACCATATCCAGCAAGCATATAGACCAACAAACCGATAATCCATGCGGGCATGGTGGTCCAAAGCATGTGGCCGATGTGGTCGTATAGATTGGCGCGTGCGGCGATGGGGGCCAGGTTTGTCGTGTCGCTGAAGGGGGAAAGCTTGTCGCCGAAGTACGCTCCCGCCACCACCGCCCCTGCTGCCGGGGCCAAGGGCAGCCCCAACCCTTCGGCAATCCCGAGCAGGGCAATCCCAACGGTGCCGATGGTTCCCCATGAGGTTCCAATCACCAGCGAGACAATGCTGCAAAGGATGCAGGCCGTGACGAGAAACCAGGCGGGGGAGATGATTTCCAGCCCGTAGTAAACGATCAACGGGATCGTACCGCTGGCGATCCACGAGGCGATCAGCGCCCCCACGGTAATCACGATCAGAATCGCCGGCATGGCCTTGGCCGTGCTGTCCACGATTCCATCCTGCATTTGGTTCCAACTCATTCCCTGTCGCCAGGCAATGAACCCGGTAATGGTTGCGGCAAGGATCAGCAGAAGTTCGATGCGCAGGCCCAACATCCCAAACCCAATGCCAAGAAGGAGCACGACGGAAATAATCGGCGTGAGCGATTCGAGAAAAGTGGGGTCACGAAAGGAATCATCGGGCTTGGTCAACTTATCTTCCATGGTTCAATCAACCTTGATTGTGGGCGCTCGTCTCTTTTAACGAACAAAGAAATCCTTCGATTCCCTGTCCCTGAGACATCAACCATGGAGGGTGGCCATCAGACTTCCGCCAAGCAAGATAAAAGGGGCACGACCTCATATTCTCTCTGAGTGAGGGGCGTGTGATGACAGTGTGTCTGGATGTTCCCGGAAAATGCTCCTACTCGAAACCCTCCAGAGGAGACCATTGGATCTCCACCTTTCCACCTTGATCAACTGTCAGGTGGGACATTCCAAACTCGGTCAGGCCAAGTCCCTGGCGAAAGTGCTCGACGATGGCGATATACGCACCGGAGGGAAGCCTGGGGAAGTGGGCCTCGCCGGGAGAAAAACCACGGGCCATATAGACAACCTCCGGACGATCCTCCGGATACAACCAGATACGGGGGTGGTCCCAGCGATTCCCCGGGGCAGTCGTTTCCGTGGGATCGTTCAACGAAATCCTGACATGATGAGGACC
Organism: Candidatus Sumerlaeia bacterium; assembly: GCA_020831705.1. Taxonomy (GTDB): domain Bacteria; phylum Sumerlaeota; class Sumerlaeia; order SLMS01; family SLMS01; genus JAFIGB01. The sequence goes on from JAFIGB010000289.1 coordinate 2,567, forward strand.
AAGGTACTCGTCCAGGTTGAGGATTGTGGGTTCCTCCGGATCGATCTGCACGGTGACCCCCAGGTGGAAGGGGAGGCCCTCGGCCCCCTGAAACATGATCCGGTAATCACCCGGTTGGAGGTCGTCCCATTCAACGTGTCTCCCCTGTTGCATCGGGAGGATGGTGCCTTCGTAGGGGTTGCGGTGGGGACCAACTGCCTGCCCCTTCTCCATGAGTCGTATTGGCTGAATAGATCCTGTTTGATAGGAATTAACAACAAGGCTTCCTGCAGGGAAGAGGATGATGACAAGCCCTTCCTCCGTTTCATGGAATCGTCTGTTTTCCGGTTTGATTTCCATACGACCCATCCTCGGGTGATCCACTTCCAGATGGGTAGGGTGAACTGCATCCAGAACTTTGAATCGACCATCACGATCTGATTCTGTCGTGGTAATAGTCTCGCCGGAGATACGCCGGAAGGGGGGTCTGTATAGACGAACCGTTGCTCCCTCAAGGGGCTGCTGGTTGGGGTCCAGTACGACCCCGGTGACTTCACGTCCCCTCGTCATCGGAATAATGACCGGTTCGCCCCCTGGGATAACTTCGTGGGGTTCACCACGAACGGCCTGGAAAGGCACATATCCGGGTGCCTCCACACGCACCGATACCGGGTGACCGGTGGACACGCCATCAATGGTGAAACGTCCATCAGGATCGGTAAAGTCCCTGCCTGCATCCCAATGACCAATACTGGCTCCCGGTGCATCAACTCGTACACGAAAAACAGATACAGGAATATCCGTGTCCACATCGACAACCTTCCCCGTAAAGGGCTTGTTTTTCCTTAATTCTATATCCACCTGAAGATTGAACGACTCGACAGTATGGCGCTTCTGATCGTGAGCATCGGCGGTGACCATCAGCCCAATGGGACGGTTGGGGAGGTTGGCGATCCTTGTATGTCCATCCACGGTTTCGATCGGTTTTGTGTAACCCGGAAGGGCACGCCATGCACCATGACGACTGATCAAGTGGGGGTGGATCCGCACCAGGGATTGAATCGGCTCCCCATCTTCATCCACGACCCGTATATCCAGCCAGTTTTCCAACTGAAGCTGGAAATCGACGTTTGCTGGGTCCTCCTTCGTGCCGGGCCTTGGAAGGTCATGGGGAGTCAGGTAGGCCGCGCTGTATCCATCCGAGAGCGCTGCCAAATGTATGGCCTCCGGGTAGGCGGTTCCATTCACTTCCAAAAGATAGACACCATCTGAATCGGTTGTGGCACTCCTTCCTCCCCTTCCTGAAAAGCTGCGACTTGGCTCCCACGAAACCACGGCACCTTCGATCTGTTTACCCGTTTCATCCTTGACGGTTCCCGTGTACCATCCATCGACATTAAACGGATTTTCCAGCATTGTCACATCCAATTCGGTGGTCGTTGATGCCGGGGGGAAATGAGCAATGGACGCAACATCGGTGAAGCCACTTTTCGAAACCACAACCTGGGCACCATCCAAAGGAATTCCCTCCAGGAGGGATCGCCCTTCCTTATCTGTATCCTCAAAGGGAAACAACATCCGGAATTGCCCACTGGTGGCCTGAACAGTTGCGCCAGCGATCGGGTCGCCCTCAATCGTCTTCACCAACAGGTTGACCGTCCCTGTCGGGCGCATTTCGAAGTCGCTTCTCGAGTCAATTTCCCCGGAAAGGCTTACACTGACCACCAGGGGCATGAACCCATCCTTTTTCGCCTCCAACGCAGCCCCGGAATGGGGAAGGCCCTGCAGAAAATAAAACCCGTCGGCGTCTGTCCAATCCTCCCGTGGAATCCCGGGAAGGACTTCCTCATGAAGACTGATCTCCACTCCTGACAGTGGTTCTTTTGTGGCGGCATGGGACACAAGGCCCATCAGTGTGCGACCTTCCTTCACCAATAACTCAAGGGGCCCAGCATCCTTCACCTTCCCAGGTTTAAGTGTCAGGTCCCCTTCTGCGGGCAGATGCGTGGCTGTATATGCATAAAATGCCAGTTCTCCCGGCGACGCATTGTTCAAGGTGAATTCGATCTGAAAACGCCCATCAGCGTCGGCCTCCACCACGGTATTACTCCCCCTTTCCACAACCTTGGACCCGGCAACAGGAAGTCCC
>JAFIGB010000291.1 GCA_020831705.1 Candidatus Sumerlaeia bacterium
ACCCGTGTGGGCTGGGGGGCACCCGGGCGGGGTTCCGTGCGATATTTTTATGTCCCCCCCCCCAAGTGGGGGGGGCCGTTGTGGGGCCCCCCCCCTCCCATCTTCCCACCCACAAGATACCCTAAAAACCTTCCCTCATAAAGGCCCTCCAGCGCCATGGAGGTCACCTTCCCATTGACCGGCACGGGCTTTCGCAATACCCCACCCGGGGCCATTTGGCCCTCCACCACATCCGGGAGCCCCCCTGTCCATGGCCGAGACCACGCCCAGCACCGAAAAAATCCCCTATCTGCGCCTCTCCATCACCGGCGTCTTCATGGGTCTGGCAAATCTTGTCCCGGGTGTCTCCGGTGGCACCATGGTGGTCGCCCTGGGGCTTTATCAGGAATTTATCGACGCCATGGCGCGGCTGACACGGTTGCAGGTCAGTTTGAGGTCCATCGTTGTCATTGCCATGCTTTTCGGCCTCGCCGGCGTCACGGTTCTCGGCCTCGCTTCCGTGATTGAGATGCTCATGCTCACCTTCCTCCCGGGGATGCTTGCCCTCTTTATCGGGATGACTCTCGGCGGGGGACCGACGCTTTGGAAGGATCTCGATCGCAAAAATACGACAAAATGGGGCTATATTGCCCTGGGATTTCTGGTTATGGCCGCGATTGCCTTCCTCCTTCGACCCGGCCATGTGGAGGGAAACTGGGGGCTCTTCTTTATCGGGGGAATAATTGGGAGTGCCGCAATGGTCCTTCCCGGTATTTCAGGCAGTTACCTCCTCCTCATCATGGGGCTTTACCTCCCCATCATCTCCGGTATCAGTGAATTCCGCCATGCCCTCTCCACCCGGGACATGGAGTTGCTCGTTTCCCTGGCTATTTCGCTGATCCTCCCCGTGGGCCTGGGTCTGGTCGTGGGCATTGTGGCCCTTTCAAATCTGCTGAAGTTCCTCCTCGACCGATTCCATCAGCCCACCACGGCGGTCCTCCTTGGCCTGCTTGTGGGTTCGGTGCTTGGCCTTTATCCCTTCCGCGGACCGGACTTCGACCGGATGCCACGGTACGCCCTTGAGCAGGCCGATGGAACCAGCGAGCTCCGTGTTTATGGGTTCGGTTGGGAGAACCGCACCGGCGATGAAATTCACGACCAGCTGATGGGGCTGGAGGAGGCGGGGTTGCGGGTGTCGATTCTCGATGCCCAAGCGGATCAAGCCCCGGGGCTTGACGACATCAATCGGGCGCGGGAAATCGGCGGGATCGTGATTGCCTTCGACGTGGCGGTCGACAGGGAGGTCCGCCGCGCAGCGAGGGAGCGTCTGGTGAGCGCCGCTGTTGAGGATCGTCCCATCCGTGTGGAACTGACACAGGTGCCCGACACACGGTTTACGCCCACAAAGGGCCTGCTTTGCCTCTTTCTGGCGATGGTAGGGTTCTCCACCACCCTCCTTCTGGGTCGGATGGGGGGCAGCAAGTCGTCCAAGGCTTAGGTTCGAAGGCCTGATGGTGAATTCTTGACGGAGATGGCAATCCGCCAGGAGAAAGACGGAAAACAGTTCACCGCTTTTTTTCGTCTGATCCTGTTACGACTTGATTGTGTGGCGCGATCTTCTCTAGGTGTAGTCCTTGAGGGGCGCTCCCATATAGAGGAGGGGGCCGATAATCATGCCCTGTTCTCTCGCGCCGCAACATCATGGCCCATGTAAATCAATCACGAACCATCGCCGCCTCCAAGGGGGAAAGGCACCAGGTCTTCCCGAGGATTCTGGTGGTTGCAATGGTTGCTGCCCTGATTGTCCTCGGTTGGCTGGGCCGTGAAATGGGTTTTTATGGCGATGCCGGCAGCGGTGGATCCACCTCCGGCCAGGTCAGCGTGGCCAGTGATGATCAATCCGAGGCCGACGGGGATGACGGGGAGAGCGACGGTTCCTCGACCGCGCGGTCACGGCGAAACAATCTTGGGTCGACCCCCTTCCTTGCCGATTTCAGCATCAGCGCCCAAATCGGCGAGGCGGATATCATCTTTCCGGAAACCGTCGATTACGCGACCTCCCAACCCCTCGAACTTGCCCTGGAACTTCCCGAAGGCTCCCTCGTTGGCTGGGTCTCCGACACCTCAGGTGTCCCCATCCCCGACGCAGAGGTTGAGATCACCTACGAGGAGGATGTTCCCGAAGGCAAGGATGCTCCGAAATTAAAAACCCGGACAACCACCGCCGGCCTGTTCGAATTTCCCGTCGTCCCGCCGGGTCTTTGGACCATCGTCGTCAGCAGAAGGAACCACGGCACCACATCGATTCCCAGTTTCCGGGTTGAGCCCGCCACGCGCAACGGCCCTGTGAAGCTGCAAATGGGCCCCGAGTTGATCCTGCGCGGCGAGGTCCGCTACGATCAGCGTCCCGTTCCCGATGCCAAGATTACCGTCAGTCGCAATCAGGTTGGCATTCACGACGGGCAAACTTTTCCCATCAGCATTCCCTACGGCGAAAGCACGACTGCTTCCGATGGGAAGTTTGAAATCAATCGTCTGCCGCCCGTCACCCTGACCATCCGTGTGGATGCCGAATCCTTCGCGCGCAAGGAGCAGGTGATCACGCTGACAGAAAAAAGCGAGCCGTTCAGGATCAACCTGGAACCGGAGTCCCTTCTCAGCGGCGTGGTGCGCAACGAGCTGGGTCACCCAATCCCCGATGCCCAGCTGTCACTTCGCCGTCCCGATTCCAGGGATAAGGATCCCTATTCCAAGACGACCTCCAGTGCCGACGGTGCCTTTACGTTTGCTCGCCTTCCCTCCAACAGGGTCTTCAACCTCCATGTGAAGGCGGCAAATTATGCCGATGCCGGCCCCATTGAGGTGCGAAGCGGCACCTCCACCAACGTCATTGTGCTGCAAACCGGCGGCAATATCCTTGGCCGGGTGACGGACTTCGATTCGGGCGATGCCGTTGGTGGCATCCGCATCATTGCCGAATCCCAGGACCTTCCCGAGCGTGTCATGCTGTCGACGAAGACGACGAGCCAGGGGCACTACCGAATCAGCCGACTTCCCAAGGGTGTCTATAACGTGGTTGTCAGCAGTGACCGCCTGACGTCCGAGCCCCGCGAGGGGGTCAAGGTCCCCACCAACGGGCTGGCAAGGAACATCGACTTCAGTGTCTATCCGGGCCTCACGATCGAGGGGATCGTCATTGAGGGGAACTCGCGCGAGCGGCTCGCAAATGCCAACGTGACGGTGGCCAGCCGCGTGGGGCCGGGACTGCTCACGGCGAGGAACACCAACACGCCGTCGGACGAAAGCGGCCGCTTTACCTTCAGGAACCTCCCCCAAGGTGTCTATACACTCCAGGCGGAAAAGGACGGCTACATGCGCGGGGCCGGCGAGGAAAGCAGCCGCCGCATTGAGCTCCTTCGCGGCGTCATGCCCGCGCCTGTGGAAATCCCCCTCTACCCTGGTGGTGTCATCGAGGGTGTGGTGACCGACACCCGCGGCACCGCGGTCAACGATGCCCTCGTCCAACTGTATCACGCACCGGGAACCCCGTCGCGCATCAATGTCGGGCCGTTTACCACCAGGACCGGTGTGTCGGGTCGCTTCACCATGGAGGGAATTCCCATCCACAACGAGGTGCACCTGCGCGTCAGTGCCGTTGCGGACGGCTATGCAAAGAACAACAGCGATGCCCTGGTGCTGAACAACAACCAGCGCATGCGCAACATCAGCGTGGAGCTGGGAAGTGGCGGCACCGTCGTCGTCAATGTTTCGGAAAAGGGTGGAATGGGCCTGAGCGAGGCCCGCGTCAACCTTTCCCATACCGGCTTCCCCGGCGATCCCGCCCCCTCCAACTGGTCCGCTGAAACAGGCACGAATGGAATGGTTCACTTCGAAAATATTCCCGAGGGACGCGCCAACATCAGCGTCTCAAAGGATGGCTATCTCGGTGCCGGTGGAAACACGGACGTCACCGAGCGGGGGTACCATGAGGTTGACGTTGAACTTGATCGCGCCCTGACGATGACGGGTCGTGTCATTGATGACCGTGGCGACCCCATACACCCCGGTCGCGTGGTCTTCAGGGGGGAATCAGGCTCCCGCGGTGGTGGTGCGGTGAATATTCAGGGCGATGGTGCCTTCGAGATCAACACCCTTGGCGAGGGAACCTTCTCCGCCGAGGTGGATGCACGCCCCGGGACCTCCAGTGGCAATCGCCGCATCCTTTGGACCTACGAAAATCTCACCCCCAATCTGGGCCTTGGCGACCTGATCCTACAGGTTCCCAGCCACGGCACGGTGGAGGGGACCGTTTCCCTTCCCCTCGACGCACCGGTGCCGAGTCGCTACCGGGTGGACCTGCGGGGACGCTATATTGATAGTTCGGGTCGCACAAGGACCATCAGCACCAACCACAACTTCGACTGGGGATATCCGTTCTCCATGGAGCGCCTTCCCCCTGGTGTCTACTCCGTTTCCATCAGTGCCCCGGACTACCTGCCGGTCGAGTCCAGTGACATCATCGTATCCTCGCCCGGAGTCTTTTCCGTCGGTGATCTGCGCCTTCAGACAGGGGGCAAGGTCCGGTTCCGTGCCGTCAACGACCGCACCGGCGAGCCGATCCAGGGCGTCACGGGCAGGCTGGTTCCCGACGGTCCGGCGGCGGGTACCAATGCAAGCGGCAATGCCTTGATCAACCCGGTAACGCCCGACATCTATACACTGCAACTTCGCCATGGCCAGTACCTGAACAAGGAGGTGCCACTGGTTCACGTCGTGCGCCTCCGGGAAAACGATTTGGGTGAAATTCGCCTCCAACAGGGAGCGACCCTCTACGGACGCATTGTTGACGGCGTTGGGGATCCCCTTCGCGGCATCCTGGTCGAAACACGCGCCGTCGAGGCCGACGACGAGGATATCCGCACCACCCGCACCGACGCCGGGGGCAGGTACACCATCAATGGTCTCAGGCCGGGTGGGCAGATGGTCACCTTCAGCGGCACCGTCAACCAGCGCTCCCTTTCCCAAAGCACCGACATTGCCCTCGCCGTCGACTCGCCCAACGAACTCAACGCCGTCCTCAATGCGAACTCGCGTATAGACGGAAACCTCATCGCCCCGCCCGAAATCCGTGTCGACAGGTCGGTGGTCACGGCCTATCCCCTTCGTCTTAACGGCACCCCCATCGCCAGCGAGGCGATCAACGGGAAGGTGGAGGGCAACCGGTTCACGGTCGAGAATCTCACCAACGCAACCTACCTGCTCACCGCCCAGGCACCGATGCCCAACGGGGACACCCTGCACTGGTCGGGGGAGACGATCGTCGACAGCCCTGTGAGCATCTCCTTCCTGGAGGCCGGGCGGATGACCTTCGTTGGCCGCGTTCTGGACGCCCCGGGTGGCAGCCCCGTCCCCAACCAGGAGATTCGCTTTGAGTTGCTCACGTCGCCCACCAGCGGCGTCTCCCAGCTGCGACGTTGGTGGCAGTGGAACGTCACCACGAACAGCAACGGGATCTTCCGTATCGATTACCTCCCCGAGGGTACCTACTCCCTGATTGCCAGCAATGAAGGCCTCGGCGCGGACATTCTCGAGATCCTCCAGGTGCGTAACCGCTCAAGCGTATCCGACCGCACCATTGAAATGGATCTCTTCTTCGACACCTACATGCTGGAGCAGTGAGGGGCGAATCCGGGTTGACAGGCGGGTGTAACTTCAGGTTACATTCCGGTGTGGGGAAAACCCATGGCATTACACTGGAGGCGATCATGAAATGTTTGTACCATCCACCACCCACCATAGTGGCAAAGCCCTTAAGGCAGCCCTTGCCGACTTCATTGACTGCGTCGAAAATGGGTTTGTCAAATTATCATACCAATTAACCATCAGGCCCTGGGAAGATGAACCCACCCTCCAAGATGTTGTGATTGGGTGCCGGGCAAGAGGTTCCGCCTGTAACTCCTCCGCATCAGGAATGGTGGACGGCATGGAATACACCTCCTTCGGCATAACCCTGTTTCCCCACGGTGCCATCCTTCATTTGGAGGTAATTTTCAAAAGGGAAGAGAATCTTGTATGGGCAGAAATCATAAACTGGAAACTTGAAGACGAGACTTGATCATCACCCCCAACCAACCACGTACATCGCCTCCATCGCATTTGTCTCATGATATTCGACACAGGGAAAGGACTCATGAAAAAGAAAGAAAAAACCTCGCTGGGTTCCAATAAGCGCAACGTAGCCGACACCCAATCAAAGAAGTTGGCTGAAGGGCTTAAGAGCCACCTGGCAGCACCGAAAGGGAAGCGGCGGAAACTCCGCAAGGGTGAGCTTGTCCCGTTCCCCCAAATCGGAATGCCGTCTGCCAAAATCGGTGGAACCACCATTGAGGTCGTGGAGTACCCCGACGGAACGATCTCGCCCATTCTTCCTGCCATTTCCAAGCTGATAGACCAGGTCTTTCGACGGATTATCCTCAGCAGCAATGACACACTGACCAATGAGGAGTTTGTCTTCGTTCGTCGTCACCTTGGAATGACACAAGAGCACCTGGCAGAGGAACTGAATATCGCCAGGGGCACCATCAATCGTTACGAGAAGGGGAAGCTGGCAATCCCCCGTGAAAAGGGCCTGGCCATTCGGTTCTTCGGCCTTCTGCACATTCTCAACCAACTGCCTGCCGATGTTCGAGAAGCGATCAGGCCAGAAATGGAAAGCCTGCAAAAAGCGCTGAACAAAGATAAGACGGCAGCCTCGGAAAGGTTCTACAAGCTTGATGGAAATAAGCGTGTCGAACTGACTTTCAATTAATTGACCAGGATGGTTTTGCAGCCCGGACAGGTTCTTCGGGGGGAATTTTCCACTCCCCGAAGGAACCCCCTTGACCCCGCCCCACCGCCTATGTTTCGCTAATTGGCGAAATGAAGGAGGTGAGCATGCGGACACTCCTCGCCATTACCAAGGCCCTCGCCGACCAAAATCGAATCCGGATTATCGCTGCCCTCCACAGCAGCGGTGAGCTCTGCGTCTGCCAGATTCAGGAACTTCTGGGGCTGGCGGCCTCCTCAACCTCCAAGCATTTGTCCATCCTGGCCCAGGCAGGAATTCTGACCGTTCGCAAGGACGGGCGCTGGGCGCATTATCGAATCGCCGACCGCGAGGAGATCCCGCAGGAAGCAGCGCCAATCGTGGAATGGGTCTGTTCCCAGTCCGCCAGTGAAAAGGTGGTCCTTCAGGACCGCAAAAATCTCGATGCCATCAGCGCAATCAGCAGGGAGGAATTATGCCAACGCCAGGCAAAAGGAATACGGTGCTGTTCCTCTGCACCGGAAACTCCTGTCGCAGCCAAATAGCCGAGGGATTCGCCCGCACACTGGGGGGTGATGTCCTCGACCCGTATAGCGCGGGAATCGTGGCC
>JAFIGB010000292.1 GCA_020831705.1 Candidatus Sumerlaeia bacterium
GTGCTGCATTGGGCTGCTTGGTTGGGAGTAACCCAGGAGATTCGCCTCCTTCGGTCCGTGGACGGTTTTCTCCTCACGTTTCTCGACCTTGCCGCGAAGGGGGGCTGGCGGGAGAAGTTCAAAGGTGACTTCCGTCTGGGAGCGGCCAAGGGGGAGGGAAACCTGACGGCGGGCGGGTGCGTATCCCGGGGCAGAAGCCTGAATCATGGAAGTGCCACCGGAAAATTCGGCCCGATTTAATGACAGGGAAAAGGATCCATCGGATTCCACCGTGACCTCGTGAAGGGGTTCGCCCGCCACTTCGCCCCGATTGAGGGAGTAGGCCTTGACGAGGGACTCGGACAAGCCATCACCGGTCTCGCCATGAACAACCCGACCACGGACATTGATGGTGTTTGTCGCTGGCTGGAGGGAGGCAACCCGTTCGACAGGGGCACTGGTCTGACGTTCCCGTGTCTCGGCGGGAGCGGTGTCGCGCTGCTCTTCACGCTGGGGTTGCTGATCACGTTCTGCGGCCACAACCGACCCGGCGCCACCCCTGTCCCGGCTTCCGGGAGCAAAGAGGAGCAGGCCAATGAGCAGCACCGCCCCAATGGCGAGCCCTATGACCATGGGCATGGGCACCCGGCCAAATGTACCATATCGAACGTTGATCATGAGGTGAGCTCCCCTGAATGTACCAGTATGTCCTTAGCCCTTGTTTTCATCAGGGCTGAACCTGGAAGGGGCAATATCCGGACCCTTCGGGCGTTTCCCCCGGCAGGCATCCGAGCAGTATTTTACATTGTCCCAATCACGGCTCCATTTTTTGCGCCAGGTGAAGGGGCGCCCACACGTCTGGCAGATCCGGGTGGGAAGGTCGGCTTTTTTTCGGTGTTTCATGGCCGCGATACAGGACAAAGTGATACTTCACCACATTGTTGGCAAGTGTCCAGCCAACCGGTGAAATGCGAACACGCCCCGTCGTGACGGGGCGTGTTCTACCAGAAGGCTGTTTATTTAATGACCAGGGTTTTACGGGGAATCAGATGGTGGGAACCGTCCGGTTGGCGGTTTTTTCGGGGCTTGTGGCGAGGGCCTTGCGGGCGCGCTCGACAATGGCCGTGAAGCCGGCGGGATCGTGGATGGCGATCTCGCTGAGCATCTTGCGGTCAAGTTCAACCCCGGCCATCTTCAGGCCGTTGATCAACCGGCTGTAGGGCATGCCGTTGAGACGGCAGGCAGCGTTGATGCGGACGATCCAGACGCGGCGGATGTTGCGCTTCTTCTGGCGACGGTCACGGTAGGCGTACTGAAGTGCCCGGCGGATGGTTTCCTTCGCGTTCTGGAAAAGGGCATGGCGACCCTGATAATAGCCACGGGCAAGCTTGAGAAGGCGCTTGCGGCGGCGACGGGATGCTACGTTGTTGACTGCTCTCATGAATGAGGCTCCTGCTTTCTTTGGATTTTTAACTCCCGCCTGGGAGAAGCGTACCCCGGGACCGGGAGGGAGAAGGTGGGTGCCTCCGGGGAGGCACCGATGATTTCAGCCGTCAAACCTTGATGAGTCGGGTAATGCGCGATGCATCGGCAGGGGTCAGGTACGCTGTCTTGCGCAGACGGCGCTTCCGACCGGGGCTTTTCTTGGTGAGGATGTGGCGGCGGTTCTGCTTGGCACGACGGACCTTGCCGGTCCCCGTGAGCGTGAAACGCTTTGCCGCACCACGATTGCTCTTCATTTTGGGCATGGTGATCAACGTCCTTGCGCGAGTGGTCGAATGTTCCCTGGTCAGGGGATGAGACAACCCCGCCCGTGGGCAGGGTCTTCCCGGGTTTGCACCGCCGGGGCCTTCTTCCGGGGAGGAAGGCTGGCTGGTGTCAGCCTTGAGGATTCTGTTTGGGAGGTGTCCAGTCCTTGCGACGAGTCATCCTCATAATCAACTGGCGTCCCATTTTCGCCGGCTGCTGGATCACTTCGCCAATGTCGGCAAGATCGGTCTTGATGGCATTGACGACTTTTTCACCCAGTTCGGGCTTGGTGATCTCGCGGCCGCGAAAGATAATGGTGAACTTTACATGATCGCCCTTTTCGAGGAAGGTGCGTGCCCGCTTGATTTTGAAGTCACGATCATGAGGATCAATGGCAACACGGAGCTTAACTTCCTTCTCCTGGGTGTTGCTGGTTTTCTTCCGGGATTCCTTGAGCTTCTTTTTTCGCTCGTAGAGTGCCTTCTTGTAATCATAAATACGGCAGACGGGCGGGCTTGATTCCGGTGCAACCTCTACGAGGTCCAAACCGGCTTCTTCTGCCATGCGAAGTGCTTCCTGGATTCCAATGATCCCGATTTGTTCCCCACCTTCCGAGATTAAACGCACCTCGGGGACGCGGATTTCTCGGTTTGTTCGGGGTCCGACCTGTTGCTTACTAATGACTGCACCTCCGAAAGATTTCCGCGGATAAACCGCAACGCTGGGGCTTCGTCCCCCTTCGCCATCGGCACTTGAACCGGGAGACGATACAACGGGAATCACTGCCACAAGCGGCGTGAAGGGTCGAAACTTCCCCCCTTCCCGTCAAGCGAAAAGGCCCCAAACGAGCCCGTGGGCAATGATAAAGAAGCATTTCCAATCGATTGGCAAATCCGATCGTCAAAAGCACCCTCCTGGCGCCCCCCTCTTTTGGGCGATCAAGACCGACCTTTGATGCCTCCCAGCCCCTTTCCGCCTTGCGGCGGCGCCGATCTCCTCCCCATCTAGGGGGCGTCATGGAACCGCAACGCCCGACATCCGACTTCTTTTCCTCCCTCAGGCATCCGGAAACAGCGTGGCGCCTCTTTCTGTGTGCCCTCTTCGGCATCGCCCTGTTGGTCCGCTTTATTGTTTATCTGGATTTGGTCGAGCGTCCCCTTGGCCAGTTCGACGCCTGGCCTGGCACCGAGGGATGGTTCATGGCCCATCTCGCCATGGACACCGTGGAGGGTGAACGGTGGCTGATGCCCGGCCCGAACATGATCCTCAAGCCGGAAATGCTCGCCGCCGCACCCGCCGAATTTTGGGATCACTGGTCCGGCCAGCGCCTTCCCCGTGGCGCCATCGCCCATTACATGGCCGTTGTCAGTCATGCCCTCGGCGGCGGTCTCGTTCTCTACTCGCTCATTTCCCTCCTGGCGGGATCCCTCCTTCCCGTACTCGTGGCCGTGGCGGCTGCCCTTCTCTTTAAGGATCGCCGGGCGGGGGTGCTTGCCGGTGTCGTGGCCTCCTCCAGCCACACCCTCGTCACCGCAACCGTCTTCCCTGGCCCGTGGATTTGGGAGGCACTTCTCCTTGCCGGTATTTTGATTCAGGCGCTTCGCCTCCCCCGCTGCCGGGAGAACATTGCGGAGTGGGCACTCCTTGCGATCCTTGTTGGTGTCGGATTCTGGATGCGACCCCTCTTTGGGTGGGGGGTGCCTCTGGTGGCAGCAATGGTGTGCTTCCTGAGGCCACCGAACCTGGCGCCGGTGCTGGTGGCGGTTCTTCTTCCCATCGTCCTTTTGGGAGGTGCACTTTCAGTTCGCAACATTTCCGTTGGCGCCAGCGTGATTCCATCGGTGGGGCAACCGGCATGGGATTTTTTCGAGACGACGAATCCAAGTGCGCGGTTCCGCCCCGAAACGCCCCGGGATCTGACCCTGATGGAAAGCTCGGCAGGAACCTTCCGGCGCATCATCGTCCGGTCCGCCCGGGATCAGGATTTTCGCGGGGAACTGGGAGGCGTCCTTCAGCGAAAACTGCGTGAATGGGTTGGGGGGCGCGACGAGGCGGATTCCCTTTCCCCGTCGTATATACGCCTTCGTTTGGAGACCCTTCGCCTCACAACCCTCGCCCCCCTGACGGCGATGAGTCTCGCCTGGGGGGCGCTCCTGTTTCTGCTGGTTCGGCGCCGTGTACCCACCTCCCTCGCCCTGATCCTGGCGGTGCTCCTGATCCACGGCCTGCTTTTCCGGACGGATGGAATGGAGCGCACCCTGCTCCATCTTTGCGGGGCGCTCCTTGCCGGAGGTGCCCTGGCAGTGGCAGGGGCCGACCTCCGTCGTGGGGCCAGCGGCCACGCCTTCCTCCTGCTCGTATTTTGGTCCACTTTTGGATTTTTACTGATGGTGGACGATCATTCCCGGGGCTCCAGATTCCGCGCCTGGGAATTTGCCCAGGCACAGCGTATCCATCTGGAACGGAATGAACGCCTCATGGCCCGGGGCGAGGAAATGCAGTACCGGGAGATTCGCCGCAAGGAATTGCTGACCATCGACTACTGGAACGTGATTCGTTAGGAAGCTGTCATCAGTTTTCTGAAAATTCCACCTTCACACCCATTTGCTTGAGCGTCCTGAACCAGCCGGGGAAGCTCTTTTTCACGTGCTCGGCTCCATGGATGCGAAGCCCCTTCTCACAACGTAGCGCCACAATGGAAAGCATCATGATGACGCGGTGATCGCCGCGGCCATCGACGTCGATCCCGCCAATAAAACCCTGGGGAACGCCATTGACGTGGATGATGTCAGGGTCGTCCTCCGGTTCGTACCACACCCCTTTTTCAGGAGGAAGGACGGTGCCCCCCTCCGGGTCGGGCTTGGCCGTGGCGTATATCTTCCGCAACTCGGCAATGGGTTCGCGCACCCGGTCGCACTCCTTGAATTGCAGGTTCTTGATCTGAACAAACCGGGACTCGCCACGGGCAAAAAGGGCACCCGCCATCATGGCAAGGACGGCATCGGTGCAAAGATCCCCATTAGCGGCCCGTCCCTCCAGCGGCTTGTCGGTGGGGATGGAAAAGTCGAGCAACTCACCTTCGCCGGGGATGACCTCATGGCGAACCGTTGCCCCCATCCGCTCATAGAAGGGAACGCACTCTTTCTCCCCCTGGTCATCCTGAAACAACCGCGAAAGGCGAATGTTGCTCCCCGGAACGGCAACCGCCGCGGCAAGAATAGCGGAGGACCCGGGCCAGTCGCCGTTGGTGTCCCAGCGACGGGGTGCGTAGGCCTGCCCGCGGCGCACGAGGTGAATGGATCGCTCGCTGTTGGATTCCACGCCCACGCCTGCCGCTGAAAGCACCCCGCGGGTTGTCTCGATGAGGGGAATGGATCGTAGCCTTCCCGTGACGTGTATTTCCACGTCCACACCAAGAAGAGGCGCGAGGAAAAGAAGGGCGCTGGTGTATTGACTGCTGACCCCACCTGCCACGGTGATGGGAAAGGGATCATCCTCACCAAGCTCAAGGCGGGATTTTTCCGCCCTGATATGTGCCTGAATCCGATCGAGGCCACCTTCAAGGGACATGGGAAGGCACCCATCGGATCCCTTTGCCTGGTAGACCACGCCCAGTTGCTCCAAGGCATCGAGGAGATCCTGGTTGGGGCGCTTGCCAAGGGAGTCGTGATGGTCGGTGACCCAGCTCACCCAGGGGAGGAGGGCGCTGATGGCGAGAAGCATGCGAAAGACGGCGCCTGCATTGTCGGGATTAAGGGGCTCGTTGGGGTTGCGCAGTTTCGGCGTGGAACCGAAGCCGTGGATTTCCAGGCGATCCACGACCTCCGCATTTACCACCTCAAAGTCAACCACACCACCCTTGGCATCGAGGGCGTTGATGTCGGCCCCCATGGCCCGGCAGCATTTCACCAGCGCGACAGCATCGTCCTGCACGGCAGGCCGGGAAACAACGCTGCGCCCATTGGCGAGACAGGCCGCCAGTACGTAGCGGGGCGTGAAGTTTTTCGACGACGGGGGGGCGATGGTCCCGGTGAGGGGCTGGGTGACGGGATGAACGGTGGCGATCATGCGGAGGGTCGAGTCCTTTCCTTGGACACAAATTGGCGGGGCATCTTCAGTGTTACCCCCCGAGGGAGGTCAATACGGGCTTGATCATCGGGGAAAAATCCAATGATTCGATGGCGGAGGAGAGAATTCCTTTTGCGTTCAATGTTGCGACCAGACAATCTCCCCCTTGGAACGAGACTTGGTGGCTGAACGGCCACATGGTTTGTCACAATGGCATTCGATGAAGAAAACCTGAAGGGAACTGCCGGGAGGTTGTGTGTTCTCGGCCATGCGATGAAGGGAACCCTCAGTGCACCCCTTGCCCGCAAGGCAATCGAGCTTGGGGTGCGGCTCGCCGGGGGGGAAGTGGTTTCCTCCCACTGCATCAGCGATGGCGGGGATGGCTTCCTGGATGCCTTTCTGGAGATCCATTCCGGCCGGATCACCCGGGATGTGGCGCCAGACGCCCTCGGTCGGCTGGTGCTGGCTGAATATTTCGTGGATGATTCCGGGGATACTTGTGCCATCGAAATGGCCCGGGTCTGCGGGCTTGCCATGCTGGCTCCCGAAGATCGTGATATCATGGCTTCGGGGACGATGGGGCTGGGGCGCCTTATCGTCCGTGCCCATTCCCTGGGTGCCTCGGAAATTCACATCGGGCTGGGAGGTTCTGCCACCTGTGATGGCGGGCTGGGCATGATCGCTGAAATGTGTCGTTGCCTTCTTGAGGTGGAACTTCCAAGGGAACATTACGGGGCGCGGGATTTGGATCATCCTCCCGTCCTTGACCTGAATGCGCTCAAGGCCAGGCTGGAGGGAGTCCGCCTTGTGATTCATTGCGATGTGCAAAACCCCCTCCTCGGGCCGAACGGAACCGCCGCTGTCTTCGCCCCCCAAAAGGGAGCCAACTCCCATCAGGTGGAAGACCTCGAAATGTGGATGTCCCGATGGGCTGATTACGTGGAGGGGCAACTGGGCGGCTACTGGCGTGAAGTTCCCGGAGCAGGAGCTGCTGGCGGCCTCGGTTTCGCACTGGCCGCGCTCGGAGCAACCCTCGTTGACGGCGCCAATTCCTTCCTGGAAGTCATCGGGCTGGAAAGGGACATCGACCGGAGCGACGGCTTGATTACCTGCGAGGGAAAATTTGACGCCTCCAGTTTCCACGGCAAGGGCCCCTGGAAGGCGGCGCTTCTTGCGGCAAAGAAGGGGCGCACCGCCGTCATCGCCTGCGGTGTGGCGGACGACATTGCCGTCGCCCGCGCCAACGATCACGATGTCACGATTCTCGAGTTTGCATCGCTCCTTCCCGAGGAACGCCGAAACGCCGAGGTCTTTACCCTTCTCCAGCAGGCCGTCAGTTATTTCCTGCGAACGGGGAGAACGGATGCCCCCCCGCCCCTTGCCTCAGGAGATCGCATCAAGAAGCTGTGAAAGCTCCTTCACGGCAGACCGGAAGTTTTCAAAACCATCACACATCACCTTCGGATCGGAAAGGTCGACACCAGCGGCCTTCACCGTGTCGAGGGGGTCCATGCTTCCACCCGACTTGAGGAACCCGAGGTACTTGTCGCGGCTTTCACCGCTCTCAAGGACTCGCTGGGAGAAGATCTGGGCCGCGGCGAAGCCCGTGGCATACTTATAGACGTAGAAGTTGTAATAGAAATGGGGAATGCGGGACCATTCCCAGGATATACGCTCGTCGGCCTTGAAGGAGGGACCGTAGTAGTCCGCGTTGAGCTGGTAGTAATACTCCTTCATCCAGTCGGCGGTCAGGGCGTTGCCTTCCTCCAGGCGCTCATGGATTTTCAATTCAAACTCGGCAAACATCGTCTGGCGGAACACCGTGCCCTTGTAGGAATCACAAAGGTGATTGAGCAGGTAGGCACGCAGGCGCGGATCATCCTTTGTCTGGATAAGGTGGTGGTGAAGGAGCGCCTCGTTTGTCGTGCTGGCAATTTCAGCGAGGAAGATCGGATATCCCGCATAGCGGTAGGGCTGGTATTTCTGACTGAAGAAGGAGTGCATCGAATGGCCCAGTTCGTGGGCCACCGTAAAGACATCGTTGAGCGTCCGATGGTAGTTCAGGAGCATGAACGGCTTTTGTCCATACGCGCCGGTCGAGTAGGCACCCGAGCGCTTCCCCTTGTTTTCGAAGACGTCATACCACCGCTCGGTGAAGGAGGAACGGGCGCCCTCCATGTACTCGCTGCCGAGGGGTTCCAGGGACTTCTCGATCCACTTGCGGCATTCGTCCCATTCGACCTCCATGTCGAAATCGGGCACCATGGGAACGTAAAAATCCCACATGTTGATATCGCCGCCGAGCTTGAGCGCACGGGCACGAAGTTCCACATATTCATGATAGATCGGAAGCGCCTCGCGCACTGATGAAATCAGCGAATGATAGACACTTGTCGGAATGTTGTCGGAAAAGAGCGACGCCTCCAGGGAGGAGGAATGCTTGCGGATCGAGGCCTTGAAAACATCATGCTTGGTGGAGCCGCCAAGGAGCGTGGCAATTGTGTTCAGGTGATCGCCATACCCCTTGTAGAGGGATCCGAAGGTCGATTCGCGGAGCGCCCGGTCGCGCTTCATGTACAGCGAATAGGCGGTGCCATTGGTGACGGTGTGCTTGTCGCCCTTTGAATCAACCGCGTCGTCAAACTTCAGGTCTGCATTCGTCAGCTTGCTGAAGGCTTCATACGGTGTGCCGAGAACATCTGCAGCAAGTCCAAGAAGGGTTTCCTCCTCCTTGCTGAGGGTGTGGGGCTTGCGGCGCAGGAGTTTTTCCATGCTTCGGCGATACGGCTTGAGAACATCGGCTTCCATCCAGGCCCGAAGGTCCTTCTCGGGATGGGAAAGGATCTCGGGATCCACCCAGGCCAGTTCCCCGCCGATGCGGGCGTACTTCGCACGGAGGCGGCTCATGCGGTCCTGGTTGACGCCGATCGAGGTGTCCTCGTCCTCCTTCATGTGCGCGTATAGATACAGGCGATCGAGGAACTCTCCTGCCTCGTCTTCGATCCTGAAGACCGCCGCGATGGCATCGGCGTTGTTCAGCTTCCCCTGAAACTCCTGAATGGGCCGGATCAAGTCGTCGATTTTTCCGAAATCCTGCTCCCATTTTTCGGGATCGGAGTAGACGGATTCCGTGTCCCACTTGTGGGCGGTATCAATTTCAGCGCGTGGCCGGGCATTGCTCATGGTTGTCTTCCTGATTGATGGGGTTGTGGCGTGGCATGGGTGGCGACGCCGCAATGGGCCGGGGAGCATGGTCCAGACGGCTTCCCGTTTGCAAGCCTCACGACCGGCCCGGGAAGAGGGAAAGATACGCCTCCTCGATGCGGCGACACATGGTTTCCACGGTAAAATCCTTCTCAATGGTGGCGCGGGCGGCCTTCCCGAGGTCCCGCAGTCGTTCACGATCACCCAGCAGGCGGCTGATTGCTTCGCCCAAAACAGCGTGATCCTCCGGCGATACCAGGGAGCCGTTTTCTCCGTCGCGAATGACCTCGCTGATGCCCCCCACATCGGAAGCCACAACGGGACAACCCGCTGCCATGGCCTCGACAATGGAGGTGGGAAAACTTTCGAAACGGGAGGGAAGAACCGCGAGGTCCGCCGCCTGAAAAAGCTCCCGCGCCTTGTCGCAATAACCGGTGAAGGTGACAACCTCCCCAAGGCCCAACTTTTCCGCGAGGGCGGGAATCCGTCCACCGGATGCATCCCGCCCCGCACAAATCACGCGCAACCCGGGGAATCTCCCCCGCAGCCCCACGATCGCTTCAAAGAGCACATCGTGCCCCTTCTTGCCGGGGACCAGGTTCGCCACGTGGGCAACGACAGGCCCGGCATCGGGGGAGATGGAGAACAGTTTCCGGGCGGCGGTGCGGTCCATGGCGGTTGGAAGGGGGACGCCGTTGTGGATGACACGCATTTTTTCCGGCGGGCGGCGTTCGCGTTTGAGGGAAACCTCCGCAGCGACATGGCTGTTGGCGATGTATAGATCGACCCATCCGGAGGTCAGCCGGTCGAGCCAGACATGGTAAAACCGACGCCAGGGATCCGTGTCGCGAATGCCGCTCACGATTTTTTTCACACCCAGATGGCGGACGTGGGGACGGCTGGTCAGTTCCGCACGGAGGCCAAAATTGTGGATCAACTCAATACGATGAGCCTTCAAGAATTCCGCCATGACACGGGATTCAAAAACCCATAACGGGCGTTTATCCAGATCGCCGGGCGTCTGAAGAACTTCGCAGGGCACCCCCAGTTCCTCCACCATTTCCGGGAGGGGACCGCCGCGCAGCTTCACCAGCACGTGGGGAGTCACCCGGGAACGATCACAATGACGGATGAATTCCAGTGCCATCCGCTCGGTCCCGCCAATGTGGGACGAGGAAAGAAAAAGGCAGATCCGAAGCGGCTCACCCATGGTCGATCAACCCCGTCACCATCATTCGAGAAACTCCCGATGCCACAACTGAAACACAAGGAGGGCCCAAAGGACACGCTCGTAATTTGCCTTCCCGGAAAGATGGGCCTCGATCAACTTCGCAACGGCCCGCGGCTGGAACATGCCATGGACGGCGATGCGTTCCGGGGAAAGCTCCTGAAGGAGCAGCCCCTTCAATTCACAGCGAAACCAGGAACGCAGGGGCACCGCAAAGCCCGCCTTTGGCCGCTCCATGAGATCCCGGGGAACGTGTCTATACAGCAGGTTCCGAAGGATCCGCTTCTGTCCCGATGCATCCATGCGCCATTCCGTGGGGAGTTCGTGGGCGAATTCCACCAATCGGTGATCCAGAAGGGGAACACGTGCCTCCAGCGAATACGCCATGGCCGCGCGATCCACCTTCACGAGAATGTCGTCGGGAAGGTAATGGGTCGCATCGATCTCCCCCATGGCGGAAAGGAAGCCGGACTCCCGGGTTGCCTCCTCGCAGGCCCGGACGAGGGGATGGTCCATGAAGCAAACATCCTCGCCCAATATCGCGGAAACAAGGGGGGCACTCCAACCGCCGAAAACGTGGGGGTAAATGGCACCCTCACCCCTGTACACAAGACCCGCCGCCGCGGTGCGGACCTTGTAGGGGGCCGTCCCCATGAGGATACCGGCCAGAAACCGGCGCATCCCCCCCGGAACATAACGCATGTATAGACGGACCTTTTCCGCCCAGCGGTAGCGGTCGTAGCCGAGAAATAGTTCGTCCCCTCCATCCCCCGAAAGCGCCACCGTCACATGTTTTCTGGTCATCCGGCAAAGAAGCGCCGTGGGGAGGAGGGACGCATCGGCGAAGGGCTCGTCGCAAAGGGCCGGAAGCAACGGCAGCAGCTCAAGGGCGTCCTGCTCCGACATAATTTCGCAATGATGCTCGGTGCCGAGATGACGGGCAACCGCCTCCGCATGAGGGGATTCATCAAATCCCGTTTCGCGAAAACCGATGGTGAAGGTCTTGACCACCCCGGTGGATCGTGCCGCAAGGGCCCAGGCGATCGTCGAGGAATCAATCCCCCCGCTGAGAAAGCACCCAAGGGGGACGTCCGATATACGCCGTCGGTCCACCGCATCGAGGAGGAGTTCCTCCAGCGCATCCGTGGCGTCGTCCAGGGACTTGTGACGCTCGGTCGGCCGCGGTGGGGGGATCGTCCAATATTGACGCTGCTCAAGGGAACCATCCTCCAGATTGAAGGTAAAATGCCCCCCCGGAGGAACCTTCCCCACGCCGCAAAGAATGGATTGTTCGCCCGGAATGTGGTTGAACAGGAGGTAATCCCGCAGGGCCGCCCTGTCTATATCGCGACCAACGGCAGGATGGTGGATGATGGCCTTCAATTCACTGGCAAAAACGAGTCGCGGGCCTTCATGGTGGTAGAAAAGGGGTTTTTCCCCCATGCGGTCCCGATAGAGATGCACCTTCCCCCCGCCCATGTCATACACGGCAAGGGCGAACATGCCGTTGACCTCCCCGATGAAGTCCGGCCCGAGGGCGATATACGCCTCCAGCAGGGTTTCGGTGTCCGATGTGGAGCGCCAGGGCACACCATGGAGCCGTTTGCGGAGGTCGTCATTGTTGTAGCATTCGCCATTATAGACAATTGTCACCCGCCCATCGCGGGAAACCATGGGCTGGGCGGCATTGCTGGAAAGATCCTGGATGGAAAGCCGGCGATGACCCAGCGCGACACGCTGGTCAACATGGACACCATGGTCGTCCGGCCCGCGATGGGTCAGAATGTCGGCCATTTCCCCGATGAGGGTGGGGGGGACTTCCCCGGGGAGTGTATAGCCGACAATACCGCACACGTGATGGCAGTCCGGTCAGGCGAGGGCGGGTGTCATGGGGCTGAGCAACACGCTCGCTTCGACGACCTCGGCAGCTGGGGGATTGTTCGGGTCGATAAACCCGAAGTAATACAGGGGAACATGGCCAATGCGCAGGATATCGCCGGGGCGCACATTCGTCGGCGTCGCGACCGGATTGCCATTGAGCGTGGTGCCGTTCTGGCTGCCCATGTCCTCGATGACAACCCCCTTGGGAGTAACAGCAAGACGGGCATGGCGGCGGGAAACACTGCCGTGGTTGAGGCCGAGATGATTGTCGGGAAGGCGCCCGATGAGCAGATTGCTTTCACGAAAGACCAGCAGGCGCGGGCCTGTCTCGGTGGAAAGCCCGAGCATGTATGTCTTTACGGTGATGGACCTTGGTGCATCCATGGGAAGACTCCGTGGATGGTGTCGATTGCCGGTATGATTTTTTAACCGGCATCGCGATCGTAGACGGGCAGCGGTGTTGGAACAAGAAGGAAG
>JAFIGB010000294.1 GCA_020831705.1 Candidatus Sumerlaeia bacterium
CCCATGTTGCCGAAGACCATCGCCTGAACGTTGACGGCGGTGCCCATGGCATCAGGAAGCTTTTCAATACGGCGGTAGCAAACGGCACGCTTGCCCATCCATGACTGGAAGACGGCGTTGATGCCGCCGATAAGCTGTTCCATGGGATCATGGGGGAAGGGCTTCTTGAGGACCTTCTTGATGGTCTTCTCGTATTCATCACAAAGCCACTTGAGGTCCTCGGCGCTCAGGTCGGTGTCGAGCTTGGCGCCAACCTTGGCCTTCCGGGCATCGAGCAGTTCCTCGAGGATGTGGCGAATGCCATGGCCATCCTTGGGTTCAATGCCGGCGGCCTTTTCCATGACGACGTCGGAGTACATCGTGATGAGACGACGGTAGGCATCCCAGACGAAGCGATCATTGGAGCGCTTGATGAGGCCGGGGATGGTGGCGGGGCAAAGACCGATGTTGAGAACGGTCTCCATCATGCCGGGCATGGATACTCTTGCACCGGAGCGAACGGAAAGGAGCAGGGGGTTCTTGGGGTCGCCAAACTTTTTCCCCATGGTCTTTTCCATCTGCTTGATGGATTTCTCGACCTGGGCCTTGAGGCCGTCAGGCCAACGCCGTCCCTTGTCGTAGTAGTGGGTACAGACGTCTGTGGTAATGGTGAAGCCAGCAGGTACGGGGATTCCGAGCAAGCTCATTTCGGCAAGGTTTGCACCCTTGCCGCCGAGCTCGTCCTTCATCTTACCGTTACCATCGGCTTTTCCACCACCGAAGGAATAAACCATCTTCTTCGGACTCATGAAAGTCTCCTTTTGAAGAGTGAAGGTGAGTTTTGATGACGTGGTTGTATACGGGGGGTCTGCATGAAACGCCGAAGTGTCATTGCTGCCCGTTGCGGGCCGCCTGATTTGATATGGGTCCCTCGGTGTGCCAAAGGCTGACTTTCAATTCCCGTGTGAAGTTGCTGCATGTGTGTCGCGCAAACGACGGTGCGAACCATTCAAACCGGCCCTTTGGTCTGTCAATGCTTACCGTGGTAACAGTGTGGACAATTCGACGGTTTCACAGTTTTGCACAACCTGGTTATAGACAGCGGAAACTTCCGCTGACGGTTCAATCGCGCGAGCGATTCTTTTCAAACTCCGCAAGCATCACCCGAAGGCGCGGCCAGATGTCCCCGAAGTTTCGATAGAACGTCGAGAAACGGGCGTATGACTTCACGTCGATTGCCGGAGTACCAACGACCTGCGCCCCCGGTGCCACGTTCCCCTGGATGGCGGATCGGCCCGCAATGCGCGCCCCATCGCCAACCGTTATGTGATCCTTCAATCCCGCACCGCCGCCGATCATGACACCGCGACCCACCTTGGTGGAACCGGCAATGCCGACCTGGGCCACGAGAATGCAGTCCGATCCAATCTGGACGTTGTGAGCAATGTGAACACTGTTGTCCATCTTGGTCCGGGCACCGACCCGTGTCTCCTCCAAAAACGCACGGTCGATGGTGCAGTTCGCCCCGATCTCCACATCATCCTCGATGACGACGTTGCCGACCTGGGGAATCTTGCGCAGACGACCGGAGATCAATTCGTAACGAAAACCATCCGCACCAATCACGGTGCCGGGGTGAATCCGAACACGATTTCCGATGACGGTCTTTTCGAGGATGGTCACGTTCGGTGAGATCCAGCACGATTCCCCGATCGAGGTGTCCTCGCCAAGGAAGGTTCCCGATTCGATCCGTGTATTGGCGCCGATGCGAACACCGCCCTCGATGACGACACCGGGACCGACGAAGACATTTTCGCCAAGCTCGGCATCTTCCGCAACGGAGGCGGTGGAGTGAACAAATGATTCCGGCTTCGGTGTTGGATGGAACATCGTGATGATGGTGAGGAGTGATTCCATCACGTTGTTGACGGGCAGGAACCGCTCGTCCGTTCCGGGGAAATCGATGGGGGTAAGGATCACTGCCGCAGCGGAGCTGGCGGCTTCCTTTTGGTATTTTACCTTCGAGACGAAGGCGACTTCCTCGCCGGTTGCTGATTCAAGGGTCCCCACGCCGTGGATGATTTTCTCACCCAGACCGTCGGGCACCGGAATGGAAAGTGCCGCGCAGAGATCAGCCACTTTGAAGGTCACGGAACTTTTCATTGTTGGTTGTCGGTCATCCCTCTTGGGTGGTTTGCGGCCGTGTTGTCGGCTGCGTGAATGAGCATGGCCAAACGCAGAGACGGGTCAACGGTGGACTGCCGTTTGTCACTCGTCTTCATCACTGACCTGACGGGTCATGCTGTCCGGAGCGGAAATTCCCATCAGCGCGAGGCCGTTGGCAAGAACGCGACGGGTGGCGTCGGCAAGACGAAGGCGGGCGGGTGCAAGTGCCCGATTTTCCTCGGCAAGAATTCGGAAGGAGGGATCCGTCTTCCCCATGCTATAATAGCGGTTCCAAAGCTCGGCGAGGGAAAGAAGGTAATTCGGGATGTGATGGACGGCGCGTTCCTGGGCGGAGCGCTCGACAATCTCGGGAAGCTTGGAAAGGTGAACGATGATTTCCTTCTCGATCGGAGCGGTCAGGGCCGCCGCCGCTTCCTTGCTATCAAGTTCGGGAAGAAGCGCCGCCTCCTCGCTCGCCTTCTGCATCATCGTCATCACCCGCGCATGGGCGTATTGCACCTTGTAGACGGGGTTGTTGCTGGAGGAGTCGGTGGCGAGGTCCATGTCGAATTCAAATTCCGAATCCATCGAACGCGCCAGCATGAACCAGCGCGTGGCATCGGATCCCGCTTCGGCAACAACATCAGACATGGCAACGAAGTTTCCAGCGCGCTTGCTGAACTTCACACGTTGTCCACCCTTCGTCAGGAAAACCAGACGGAGGAGCAGGACTTCCAGCTTCGACGCATCATGACCGAGGGCATTAATCCCGGCACGGAGGCGGGGGGGGTAACCGGCATGGTCGGCCCCGAAGAGGTTGATGTATAGATCGAAGCCCCGCTCGAATTTGTAGTGATGGTAGGCCAGGTCGGGAACGAGGTAGGTCACCGTTCCATCGCCCTTGCGAAGCACCCGGTCCTTGTCGTCGCCAAAATCCTCCGTCCTGAGCCAAAGGGCGTCGTCCTTCTCGTAGACCGCTCCAGCGGATTCAAGGGACTCAAGGGTCCGTGTCACGAGGTTCGCGTCGTGGAGTTCCTTCTCGCTTTGGTAGTGATCGAAAAAGACGCCGAGGGCAGCGAGGTCCTGGCGAATGACGTCGAGGTTCCTTCCCCGTGCCTCGGTGGAGAAGTCCTCCACGGTGTGGGAGCGAACAAGTGCGGGATCCTTGCCGGCGACAAAGTCCTCGGCGAATTCCGCCAGATATTCACCCGGATATTGGACGGCCTCGAGATCAAGAGGATCACCGAGCTTGGCGAGACACCGTGCGCGGAAACTTTCACCCAGAGCGATGATCTGGACACCGGCATCATTGATGTAAAATTCCTTGGTGACCTCATAACCGGCAGCGGAAAAAATGCGGGCAAGGGAATCGCCCACGGCGGCGTGGCGGCAGTGGCCGAGGTGCATGGGGCCGGTGGGATTGGCGGACACAAATTCCAGAAGGACCCGCCGCGATGCTCCGGTGGTGACCGTTCCGAAGTTCTCCCCCTCGGTGGCGATGGCATCGAGGATCACGGCCCATCCGGCGGGTGAAAGCTGAAGGTTGACGAATCCGGGGCGTGCCGGTTCGGCCCTGGCGACGATGGGGGACTTCTCAAAGGCTTCCGCCATGCGGGTGGCCAGGTCGAAGGGGGGCTGGCCAAGGGGCTTGGTCAGAATGAGCGGGGCACTTGTGGCGAAATCTCCGTGTTCCGGTTGCTTGGGCGGGCCGAAAACGCAGCGGTCAACGGGAAGGGAGGAAAACTTGTCTCCCGCAAGTTCCCCGATTATTTCCACAAGGGTCTTGTTGAGAATGTCTTTGATGGATTCGCTCATGGGTGTGTCGTCGCTCCCTTCGTAACGAGGGGGAATGGGGCGCGAAGGGGGGCGGGGGTGTCAACCACCATGGTCCCCACCACCGGCCCGGGCGATGGGCTGGCGGACATCTTTCTCTGTATAGACATGATTCCCCGCGGGATCAGTTCAACTCTTTACCGAAAAGTTCCCGAAGGACCCCCTTGAGCCCCTGCAAAGCGCGGCCACGATGGCTGATGGCGTTCTTTTCCTCGGCTGACAATTCGGCAAGGTGCCTCCCCCCAAACCCGTCGGGGATGAAAAGGGGATCGTAACCGAAGCCCCCCTCACCCCGGACTTCCGTGGCGATCCGGCCCTCGCAGGTTCCCGTGCTGTGGTACTCGGCACCATCGGGACCGGCCAGGACGACCGTACAGGCAAACCGTGCGGTGCGCTTTTCCATGGGAACACCGTCGAGTTCCGTCAGAAGGCGCTCCAGCCGCTTTTCATTGGTGGAGGCGTATCGACTGCTGTGAACACCCGGGCGCCCATCGAGGGCATCGACTTCAAGCCCGCTGTCATCGGCAAGGCACCAGGTGCGGGTGCCCCGATACCATGCGTGGGCCTTGATCCGGGCATTGCCCAGATAATCGGGGGCGTTTTCCTCCGGTTCCGTGAGGTCGCAAACCTCCGACCCCTGAAGCAGCCAGACGGGCGTGTCGGCAAGGATGGCTCCCATTTCCCAGACCTTGTGTTCATTGCCCGTTGCGGCGATGACGGGCTGATGGAGGGGAAGGGATTCCTCCAGTTCGGGGAAGCTGCCGTCTCCATGAAGAATGGCGACATGGCGATTCGCCGCACGAATCCGGCCCCGCGTAAAGAGGTCAACAGTGAGGGGAAGGGCCTTGTGCTCCTCGGCCAATATTTTTCCGGCCACCAAATCCCTGTTCGCCCCTGAGGGAATCGGGACCGCCCGCTGAAGAATGACCGGGCCACCGTCGGTTTCCTCATTCACGAAATGAACCGTGCATCCCGAGACCTTCACTCCGTAGCGGTGGGCCTGCCCCTGGGCATCCACACCTGGGAAGGCGGGGAGGAGGGAGGGGTGGATGTTGATCATCCTTCCCGCAAAGGCCCTCAACAGGGTGGGGGTAAGGATGCGCATGTAACCAGCGAGAACCACGAGATCAATCCCGTGGGGCGCGAGCATATCGAGAATGGCAGCCTCATGGGCGGCGCGGTCCCTCCCAAAGGGCCGATGATCCACGGCGATGGTTTCAATGCCGTGCCTTCTGGCAATTTCGAGGGCGGGAGCATCCGGCTGATTGGAAACAACAACACACAAGTTTGCGTATGGGAGCTTCCCCTGGTCACGGGCATCGAGGAGGGCGGCAAGGTTGCTCCCCCGCCCGCTGACGAAGACGGCAACCTTCAGTGGGATCTCGGGAAGGAGCAATTTCACGGGTTTGCATTCTCCTGGGGCGAGAATCGAAGGACACCGCAAACGAAGACCCCGTCCCGGCAGATGGCGCTGGCTTCCACGAAGGCAAGGCGGGTTCCTTCCGCGACGGGAAGATGAACGACACCGCGCCAGGGATCATCCTCGCCGAGGAGGGCGCTCACGAGGCGGACGGGCTGCTTTTCCCGGTCCTCGAAGCCAAGGAGTGAATAGGCGACACGATTGACGATTGCCTCGGCCCGCTCGCCGAAAAGTTCCTCGGCCGGGTCGCTGAACCAAAGCGAATTGGTGAGCTTGTCGGTCAGGATAATGGGAGTATCGACAAACATGGAAACAAGATCATCGACAAGTTGGCGGTCCGTGGGGTCGGGCCATATATCATCGGGGAAACGCACGGATGGGGCTGCTCCTGGTGGCAGGGAATCACAGGTCGGAGGGACCAGACTTCGCAGGACATTCCCCCACGCCGGGAGCTTGGGGCAAGCAGGGCCTTCACGATGAAGCGGGGATAAATCTGTGGAAACTTCCCTTGTCCACACCCGCTCATGGGCTGCACGATCCTGACGCCTCACGAAAGTCCACACGGAGTTCCCATGATGACCGCGCCCAATGATGAAATCCTCCAGTTACAAAGCAATTGGGGGGCCCTCCTTTCCATTCTTCAGGCCCAACTGGAAGACCCCGAGATAGAACCCGGGGATCTGTCCGAATTGATGGAGACGTTTGAGTCCACAACCAAGCAGGTTGCGAGCGCCCTCGGCAAGGACGGGGAGATCTTCCAGGCACTTGGCGACATCATCATTGGAACCAACTTCGTCATCGACAAAGATATCAAGAACGCCATGGATCGAATCAAGAAGGGGATCGACCGCTTCGCCTCCATAAAGGATGACGATCATGGGGCGCCGTTTGAGGAAGTCCTTTCCACTGCTGTCGATGTTCTCATGATGGAGAATTTTCCAAAAGAGGCCCGGCAGGTCCTCGATCATGTCGAGAGAACAATCGGCTACAAGACAGAAGGGTCCATCAGGCAGCTTGTTGTCGCAGCCTACATCGCGGATACCGAGAGGGATGAGGACAAGCGGGACGGATATATACAAAAAGCCCTGGAAATCGCCGAGAAGGACAACACCGGCGACACCCTCAAAAAAGTTGCCGAGGCCATTGCCCTGGATGCCGAGGATGATGAGGAGATTGCAAGGGCACTCAATTACCTCCAGGGCAGGATCATTCCCACCCTCACGAAGATGTATAGCACATCGGTCAAGGACTCGGACATTGCCTCCGTCGGCCTGCTTGAATTCGAGGAGGAAAGGGCCAGGATTCGCTGTTGGGACTTCCAGAATGGAAACGCCGATCCCTACCCCCTTGCCTACACAAAAACCATGGTCGCCAATCTCCTGATGCAGCAGCAGAACCTGGAGGAGGCCCTGGAAATGTACAAGGAGCTGGGAAGCATTCTCAACCGCCTTGAGATCCTTGGCGAGGCCTTCCCCATCGACACAGAACCAGACGAGGACTTCGGGTGGGATGCCGATATTTGGGATGCGACCTCCGAGGGGGGCGATTACGACCCCTATGATGACGAGGATCCCGACGAGGCCTTCGACCCTGAAAGCATCAAGGAGGACGATGAATTCACCGAGGTGATCGGTGTCTTTACCGACGAGCGAAATGGCCGCGTCTATACCGAGTCACTCAACAATTCCCAGGAATCCGACCAGGATGAGCAGGACGAGGTGGCACGGGCCATCCTCCGCTTTGACGGCCCGGAGGACCTCGACCAGCTCTTCGCCCTCATCACCGGCGGCATGGGAGTCACCGCCCACATGCTCGGGGGAACACGCGGCGACAAGGCCCTCCTGGAGCAGGCATTGGAATGTTACGAGCAGATGATCGAGTTGATCGAGGAGGAGGACTTCCCCCTCGACAGCGAGGACTTCACGGCCAAGGCCGACATGGTGCGCAAGCAAATCGAAATGCTCGGCTGACCGTGTCTATCAATGCAGCAGCGGGTTTAAATTCCACTCGCGCACCGCATTGTCGATCGACAGACAAATATGAAGCAGCGCTTCGAGCTGGTTGAGGGGGACGACATTCGGGCCGTCGCTCTTGGCCTCGCTCGGATTTTCGTGGGTTTCCAGAAACAGCGCATTGATGCCGGTTGCGCAGGCCGCGCGGGCCAGCAGCGGAACAAATTGGCGCTGCCCTCCTGTACTTGCACCAAGACCACCGGGTTGCTGCACGCTGTGGGTGGCATCGAAGCAAACAGGCAGGCCCGTCAGCGTCTGCATCGTTGAGAGGGAACGGAAATCCGACACCAGTGTTGAGTAGCCGAAGGAAACTCCCCGTTCGGTGAGAAGAATATCCTCGCACCCGGCCTCGCGAAGTTTCGCCACCACATTCACAACATCAGCGGGGGCCATGAATTGGGCCTTCTTGACGGCAACGGCACGCCCAACGGCACCGGCTGCGAGAACCAGATCGGTCTGGCGGGATAGGAAGGCGGGAA
>JAFIGB010000299.1 GCA_020831705.1 Candidatus Sumerlaeia bacterium
CGCCACCGCCGTCACCGTGGAGGAATTCAAGGAACGGGAGGAGGAGAAGTGGTATATACGCGCCACCATCCATGTGGAGCGCATTTCCCAGAAGGGAATTGTCATCGGCAAGGGAGGGGCGACGCTCAAGAAGATCAGCCAGGAGGCACGTCGGGACATTGAAAATCTTTGCGATGCTCCCGTTTTCCTCGACCTGTGGGTCAAGGTCAGCGAAAAGTGGCGAAGCAAGGACTACGCACTCAGGGAGTTCGGATTTACTCCCCCCAAGAAGCGCAAAAAGTAAATCACACCCTTCAGGAACCAACCAAAATGCTCTTTGTTCTCATCGGATGGGACACCCCGGATTCCCGGGACAAGCGCCCCGCAGCAAGGCCGGATCATCTCGCCTACTGGAAACCCCTCGACGATGCTGGCCGCATCCAAATCGCCGGGCCCATGACGGATTTTGCCGGAAGCCTCTTCATTGCCGAATTCGAAACCATCGACGAGGCACGGGAGAAAATCGAAAATGATCCCTACGTGAAGGCCGGTGTTTTCGGCCGGACCGAAGTCCACCCCTTCAAGGGCGTCCTCCCCCTCAACAAGTGGTCGAGCCAGTAAAACCGGATCCAGGCTCCAGTTTAATAGCGTTCAGGGCGAAATCATTTTATCAAATATGATGAAAATCCCCCTGGGTGGATCAGGGAATTGACTCGATTCTCAGGGGGATGAGCAGGCACGACTTTTGTCCCTGCCCGGGACGATGGCATAACGGGCCAGACCAAGTGGAATTCTCCTCCCATGAGTGATGCAGGAAAAAAAGTCCCCCCGACACCTGTCGTAAAGAAACACCCCGCCTGGATGAGGCTGACGCTCGTGGTGGTCATCATCGCCCTTGGCATCCTCGGCATGATGGGTCTTGCGGCACTTCGGGAGGCCCCGCCACTGGCTGAGGAGGAGGAGATCGTCCTGCGGTCCGAGGCAATGCGTGTTGTCCTTCAGGACATCCCCATTGAGTTGCACGGTTACGGAACCGCCCGCCCCCACCGACTGGGCGAAGTCACCGCGGAAGTCTCCGGCCGCGTCATTGAAGTTCACGAAGGATTGCGCCCCGGAGTTGTCGTGGACACGGGAACCGTTCTCGCCAAGGTCGACCCAAGCGACATTAAATTGTCCCTTGAAAGCGCCATGGCCGAGGTGGAACGCCTCGAAACGGACAAGATGCGTCTTGATCAGGAGGAGAAGAACGACAAGCGGCGGTTGGAACTTGCCGGGGAATTGCGCGAGATCGCCCGCCGGGAGTTTGAACGCACCCGTGATCTGGTTGAGGGGGACGGGGTGGAGACAATCTCGGCACTGGATGCGCGCCTGATGGAATTGACCTCCCGGGAAAATGCCATCGCCGAAATTGAAAACTCCCTGGCGCTTTTCGAGTCGCGACGTGCCCAACTGACAGCCCAGCTCCGTGTCGCAACCTCCCGGGTCGACCAGCTTGAATTGGATCTTGAACGGGCGACCATCCGTGCCCCCTTTGCCGGGCGTATAGACAGCAAGCACGTGGATGTCGGCCAGCGGATTTCCCCCGGCCAGAAGTTGTTCGTGGTGGCTGACGACTCGATCCTGGAAATCCCCGCTTCCATCGATGGACGCGACGTGGCCCGGTGGCTGAATCTGTCCACCGATCCGGTGACCACTCATTGGTTCAAAAACATCAACGACACGGCGGCGCGGGTTCGCTGGACGGAGGGGGAAGCAGACGTTTGGTTTGAGGGGAGCCTTTCGCGGGTCGAGCGCTATGACAGCGTTACAAGAACCTTTCACCTGATCGTCTCGGTTCCCGCCCGCCAGGGAATCCCCGATGGCCCCGAGTTTTTCCCCCTTACGAATGGCATGTTCTGCCACCTTGTCCTTCCCGGCCGCATCGCCCATGATGTGATTCCCGTACCAAGGGCGGCGATTGATTCCAACAGCCAGGTGCTCGTTGCCAACAATGGACGGGTGGAGACGCGACGTGTTCGCATCGCCCGTTTCCAGGAAGACATCGCCCTGATAGACATGGGCCTTGAGGATGGGGAGGTCATCCTCCTCAACCGTCCGCCCCGTGTCATTGATGGAATGCGTGTGGAGACAATCCTTGCCGGACCGGATGAATTGGTTGCTGCGGAATGAGAAAGATTCTCACATCATTTGTCAGGAACACGGTTTTCGCGAACCTGTTATTGCTCATGGTCCTGATGGCTGGTGTCCTGAGCACCCTCCTGATGATCCGCGAGGTGCTTCCCTCCTTTGCCGTTGAGAATGTGATCGTCCGCGTGCCCTACCCCGGCGCCGGTCCCGAGGAGGTGGAGGAGGGAATCAGCCTCCAGCTTGAGGATGCCATCGAAGGCATTCAGGGGGTGAAGGAATACCGGACAATCTCGGCGGAGGGCCTTGCCACGGCGATCATCGAGATCAAGTCCGGCGAGAATATACAGGTCGTGAAGGACCGCATCGCCGACCGGGTGAATGCGATCCAGACTTTTCCCGATGATGCCGAACGGCCAACGATCAGTGAGTTCATCATTGAACGGCTCACGGTGGCGATATCCATCCCCGCGGATATTCCCGAGCGGCAATTGAAGCAGTTGGCCGAGGATGTCCGCGACGACCTCATGCTTCTCCCTGACATCTCCAACGTGGTGATGATTGGGGCGCGGGATTACGAGATATCCATTGAGGTTCCCGAGCAGCGACTCCGTGAGTATGGTTTGACCTTCGACGAGGTGGCCCGGGTTGTCCGAACGAGCAGCCTCAATCTCCCCGGGGGGACGATCCGTTCCGAAAACGAGGAAATCACGATCCGCACCATGGGTCGCGGATATACAGGGAATGAATACGCCGAGATTCCACTGGTGACGGCTGCCGATGGAACCCTCATCCGCCTTGGGGACATTGCCACGGTTCGTGACGATTTTGTCGAGGATGCCATCAGGACACGCTTCCAGGGGAAACCGGCCGTGACGCTCCTTGTCTAAAACAATGAAGACGAGGATTCCATCCGGATTTCAAACGCGGTTCAGGAATACGTGCGGGACAAGAATCGTGAACTGGGATTGATGGGGCTCGGCGATCGGGTTCAGTTGGAAGTATGGCTCAATACCGCTGTGTATATCGAACAGCGCATCGACATGCTGGTGCGTAATGGTATCATCGGCCTGACGCTGGTGTTCCTGCTGCTGTGGATCTTCCTGGACATCCGCCTGGCGTTCTGGGTGTCCGCGGCAATTCCCATCTCGTTGGCCGGGGCGATGTTCCTCATGCTCCTCGTGGGCGAGACCATCAACATGATCAGTCTGTTTGCGATGATCATGGTCCTTGGCATCATCGCCGATGATGCGATTATTGTGGGTGAATCGATCTATTACCACCGCAAGCAGGGAATGAAGCCGATCCCCGCCGCCGTGGAGGGAACCATTGAGGTCGCCATGCCGGTGACCGCCGCCGTGCTGACCTCCTGTATTGCCTTTGCACCGATGCTCTTCATCGACGGCATCATGGGGAAATTCGTTGGGGTCATACCCACGGTGGTCATCTGCGCCCTTCTGGTGTCATTGGTTGAATGCCTGATTGTCCTTCCTGCACACCTGAACAGCCTTCCGGACATGCAGAAGAAACGCGTCTATACGAATCCCATAAAGCAGATGCTTTCGGTGGCGCGTAAGCGGTTCTATGATGGCCTTGAATGGCTGATCGACTACACATACCGCCCGACGGTGGCAATTGCCCTTTCTTGGAGATATGCAACGCTGGCCCTGATAACGGCCATCCTTCTCGTCACCATGGGAATGCTTCAGGGGGGATTGGTGAAGTTTGAGTTCTTCCCGAGCGTTGACAGCACCTACATCGTTGCGGAACTGGAATTCCCCGAGGGCACTCCCCTGTCAGTCACCGAACAGGGTGCCGAAAAACTGGAAAAGGCCATCGCGGAAATTGGCCGTGAACTCAACACCCGGTCCGGCGAACCGCTCGTCAAGGCCATGCAGTCAAGCGTCGGGATGAAATTAATCAACGAGCAGATGGGACAACATCTCGCCGAGGTCATCGTGGAATTTGTCGATGCCGAGGACAGATACCATCACTCCCGGGAAATCATGCGCATGTGGCAGGACCGGGTGGGCACGATCCCCGGTGTCGTCTCGATCAACTTTGAAAGCGACAGCGGCGGACCTCCCGGCAAACCCATTGAAATCTGGCTGATGGGACGCGAACTCGGAAAGCTTCAACAGGCATCGGAGGAGCTTAAGACTGAATTGAGAACCTTCGCGGGTGTCTTCCAGGTGGAGGATGACTTCCGTCCCGGCAAGCGGGAACTTCAGGCAACCCTGAAGCCCACGGCGCGTACCCTCGGACTGACGACCAGCGATCTGGCGAACCAGCTGAGGCAGGGTTTCTACGGCGATGAAGCCACCCGCATTCAACGGGGCCGCGATGAGGTCAAGGTCTGGGTGCGCTATCCAAGGGAGGAGCGGGCAAGCCTGGCGAGCCTCGATTCCATTCGCATTCGCACTCCACGGGGGGACGAGGTCCCCCTCCCCGTCGTTGCCGACCTATCCGTGGAGCCGGGATATACAACCATCACCCGCAAGGAAGGCCTGCGCCGCATTGCCGTCACAGCGGATGTCTTCTCGGAAATCACCAATGCCACCGAGGTGATCAACTCCCTCCAGGGCGGTTTCATGCAGGACCTTGCCGAGCGTTATCCCGGAATGACCTGGAGTCTGGAGGGGGAAAAGCGCAACAGTCAGGAGTCCCTTGACAGTCTGTTCATTGGCTTTCCCCTGGCGATCCTGGGTATTTATCTTCTTGTCGCGACGCTGTTCCGCTCCTACGTCCAGCCGATTGTGATTCTCCTCACCGTTCCCTTCGGCATCATTGGCGCCATCTGGGGCCACATTGCCCTTGGATATACCGTGACGATCATGAGTCTCTTCGGCGTCGTTGCCCTTTCGGGTGTCGTTGTCAACGATGCCATTGTCTATATCGAGGCGGCAAACCAGCGACTGGCCCGGGGGATGTCCCTCGTGGAGGCCCTTGTTGATGCCGGGGCGCGGCGGTTTCGCGCCATCGTACTGACCACGGGCACGACCGTTGGCGGCTTGACGCCCCTCCTGATGGAACAAAGCATGCAGGCCCAATTCCTGATCCCCATGGC
>JAFIGB010000301.1 GCA_020831705.1 Candidatus Sumerlaeia bacterium
AACCCGCCCATCCCCCCCACTATTCCGCGCGGATAATATCGCCGCTGTCAATGACCTCATCCTCGTTCAGGTCGAAGAGGGTCTCTCCCATTGTTTGGAGTACGCCCAGCACCACGCCGATAACTTGGCCGCGGGTGGCCCTGGGGGAGCCGATGGTGATGGTCACTTCGTCGGTGGTTGTGTCGCCGTCGTTGTCGGTGGCGGTGAGGGTGATGCGGTGGGTTCCGGGGGAAAGGTCGCCCAGGATCAGCGAGCGGCCAAAGCCGACCTCGCCGATGCCGTCCACTTCCCAGATCAATCCCTGTTCAAGGATCGGGCCGTCCTCGGGGTCATAGGCGTTGCCGGTGAGGAAGATGGGCTCGTTTGCGGCAAAGGCCTGCCCGCCCTGTGGCCGGGTGATGGTAACGAGGGGCGCCCGCGGCAGCACCGTGAAGAGGTCGGAGGTGGCCTCGGTGGCATTGAACCCATCGCTGACAATGAGGCGAATGCGTGCGGTTCCCGGTGCGCCGGGGATGAGTTCCGCATCGAAGACCTGCGGGCTATACGGGGCGTCGATGGTGAGGGTGATCCACGACTCCCCGGCGTCGTCGCTATACTGGATCATGGCGACGAGATTGTCTCCGTCGGCATCGGTGGCGTCCCAGTCGACAATAAGGACATCATCAACCACGTCTCCCGCGCTGGGGGAATTAAGGGTCACCTGGGGGGCGGAGGGCGAGCGTTCGGCCCCGGCCACCGTGTCGCCGGCGTCGTTCCTGATGCGAATGGCCTGGAGCGCTCCCGGCATGGGAAGGAGAACGCCGAGGGTGCTTTCGGGAGTTTCTGCGTCCTCTATCTCATCCGGCGCGGCGGGGATGGTTTCAAGGATGTTTCCCAAATCGTCGAGGAGTTCGATTGTATAGACGCCCGTTTTTCCTGCGGCGGAAAAGTTCTTCGCAACAAGGTCGAGAGCCTTTTCCCCGGGAACAACGCCCTCGCTGACGGGAAGGATCATCTCCAGATTCACGTCGCCGATTTCAGTTATGACCGCGGTGAGAAGGATGATCTTCCCCTCGTCCTTGCGGGCCGCCTCCAGCCAGTGCGCGTGGACGTTGCCAACTCCCGGCATCCAGTTGATGGCGGGATGGGGCACTTCCTGGAGATCCTTCTGGTTGTCGATCATGTACGTCCGCATGGCGTTCCATGTATAGTCACCCGTCCATGTATTGTCGGCATAGGACAACAGGTCGCTGAGTTGACTGTCAGCCGTGGAAGGCCGGGGAGCAATGATGGCAGGATTGGTCGGATCCATGAGGTCCGCCCCGTAGTAGACAGAGTGGATCCCTTCCCCCTCCAGGATGATGTGGCTCAACTGACAGGACGGGTAGGGATAGTTGGAATCAGGGCCGTCGGGATTGCCGCAGTTGACGTGGCGCCGGTTGAAGTTGTGCCCGATTTCGTGCGCCAAGACCACGCCACCCATCTGGCTGTTGAATCCCGACCCGTCGGATCGGATCCGAACAACCTGGGAGCGGCCCGGGCGATAGGCGATACCATTGAATTGCTTTCCATCCACCGTGGATAGATTGTTCTCCGCGACGAGGCCAACATGGAGGGTGATGGCCCCGCGCCTTTTGCATTCCCGGGGATCGCGGGTTGTCTTCTGGTGGGTCCACAGCGTGCTCAAAATGCGACCGGTGTTCTGGCTGCCGCCGGGGTCGAGTTCGTAGGGATTCCATGTAAAGAAGCCCATTTTTTCAAGTACATTGCCGGTGCTGAACTGGAGGATTTCCCGGGTGGGAAGCATCGATTCGGCCCGCTCGATCTGTTCGGAGGGAAAAAAGTGCGGCCCGCGCGTATCGCCTCCCCCCATGGCAAGGTGACGAACGCGGTGGGTCTGCAGACAGATGGGCGGCAGCTCGGTGAAGTCCAACTCCATCACATGGATATTATTCGAACGGTCCTGCTCCTGGAGGCTGTTCTCAGGGTCGAGGTGGATCTCCACCAGAAAGGGTCCCTGGGGAATGCCATCGAGCATCTTTTGCGGGACGAGAAAGTTGAAGCTGGCATTGAGGTCACTGCGGTTCCCATCACCGAGAGCCAGGGCTATACAAGGCCGAAGAGGTGTCACCACTTCATCGTGGTTCCTGCTCCAGTTGGTTCCGTTGGTCGTACCACTGATGCGCATGCTGGCGCCGACGCCATTGAGGGGGAAGTTCGTCCGCGAATAGACACGAATGAGGGTGGCCTTCCCTGCGATGAGGTCGATACTTTGGTTGCCGTCCTGAATGCCCTGGGTGACTTCCACGCGATTAACGGAGAGATCCAGGTTTGCTGGAACGGGTGGAGCCACGGGAATGGTGGTGGTAATGCGTCCCTTATCCGGATCGAGGTTGCGCACATCCATGACGATGCTGGCTTCAAGAACAAGCTCCCCTTCCCGCTGTGGTGTGACACGAAGGTCAACTTGCAGATGTTCGAATATCGCCATGTCACCGATATGGATGTATAGATGGTGTGGGCTCGCGATCTCGTGGACCAGGCCATCGGGAACCGCCCAGGATACGGGAATCGTGTGGGATTGAACCATCAGCCACACGTTGGTGGCGACACCCGGCCCCAGATTTGTCAGGTCAATGGGCAGCGAAACGCTCGAGTCGCTGGGGATGCCGCAGGCATG
>JAFIGB010000193.1 GCA_020831705.1 Candidatus Sumerlaeia bacterium
ATTTCCACGAACGCCCTGAAGGGTGTAGGGGGAATCGGGAATGCGGTTGAGGATGTCGAGCTTGTGAATGCCGGCGACGACGGGGTTGAAGGCATCACGGTCAACAAGGACAAAACGGACGCCGTTGCAGACCTCGTCGATGAACTGGTAATTGATGTTCTCGCGACCGGAGACGTCTATCTTCCGGGGGATGAAGGTCTCCTGCATGATCCAAAGGCCGGGGATGTTGCGATCACGGAACGCCTTGGTCAGTGCTTCGCCATCGACCCAGGGAGCGCCGAGATATTCAAAGGGGCGATCGGTGCCGCGGCCAACGCTGATGATCTTGTTGCCTTCGGTGAGGGCCACCATGGTGTAGAGGAGTTCCTCCTCCAGCGAGCGCATGTTCGGCGAGGGGTTCACCCAGGGCAGACCCGTCTGGTCGTAATACATGCTGCGCTTCCAGCCCTCCATGGGAACCACGGTGAGGCCGATGCCGATGCCGGGGCCGTCAGCAAAGCGTCCCGAGTACTTGTTGAAGTAGTGGGCCAGCTCCCCAACGGTCATGCCGTGGGCAATGGGCATGGGGCGGATGGCGGTGAAGTTGCCGACCAGGTCGGGATCCTGAATGGGACCATCAAACCAGTCGCCACGAATGGGGTTGGGGCGGTCGAGGACGACAAAGTGAATGCCCTGGTCCTTGGCCACTTCCATCACATTGGCCATGGTGCCGATGTAGGTGTAAAAGCGGGCGCCGATGTCCTGGATATCAAAGACGATGGTATCAAGGCCTTCGAGCATTTCCGGGGAGGGGCGGCGGGTGCGGCCATACAGGCTGTGAATCGTCAGGCCGGTCTTCTCGTCGATTTCGTCGCTCACGGCGGTGTCGACTTCACCACGGATGCCGTGTTCCGGGGAAAAGAGGGCGGCGACGTCGACGCCATTTTCGACGAAGACGTCGATGATGTGTTCGCCATCCCGGGTCAGGCCGGAATGGTTTGTGACGATGCCGACACGCTGGCCTTCGAACATGCCGAAGCCGTCACGGGCAAGGATGTCCAGCCCTGAAAGAACGGGGGGCTTGTAGGTCTCGTAACTGTCGTGACGCAGCGATTTTCCAGCAGGGGCGGATGCACATGCTCCCAGGGCGAGAACCATTGTTCCTGCCAGAAGCGTGGATAAAATACGAAAAAAACGTGACATGGGCGGTTTCCTCCACCAAAGATGAAAAGATCGTTTA
Organism: Candidatus Sumerlaeia bacterium; assembly: GCA_020831705.1. Taxonomy (GTDB): domain Bacteria; phylum Sumerlaeota; class Sumerlaeia; order SLMS01; family SLMS01; genus JAFIGB01. The sequence goes on from JAFIGB010000193.1 coordinate 1,220, forward strand.
GACCGGAGGATGGGTGGGGCAACCAAAACGGGAACGTGTTTGTTCGGTCAGCTTTTCCGTCATCCGGCAACGCCCTTGACAGCAAGGAGCGTCCGGCCGGTAAATTGCATGGGGATGTTGACTTGGTGGGCCTTGTGCCTTCCTGATGTCCCCGAAAAAGCGGCCCGGCCGTGACAATAATGACCCGGAATCACACAAGAGGTTACCAATTCCATGACACGTTGGCTCAAAATGCCGAAGGCTGATCGCCTTCTACTGGCCCTTTCCTTCTCCCTGCTGGCCATTACCATCCTCCATCTTGGCGTGCGGGGCTCGACGCTCCGCGCCTCGGCTGCAAATGATGAGGAGTTCCTGCGCTTCGTAAATGTCGCCGCTGAGATTTACACGGAAATCAAGGGCAAGTATGTCGACGATGTTGAATCCAGGGAAGTCCTGGAAGCCGCCCTTTCCGGCATGTTCAAGGCCCTCGACAACCACAGCCAGTACATGACACCGCGCATGCTCGACAGCCTGAACAAGGACACCGGTGGATCCTTCAGCGGCATCGGCATCCACATTACCCAGCGCCAGGGCCTGCTCACCGTCATTGCCCCCATTCCGGGTTCTCCATCGGCCCGCATCGGTCTGGCACCGTGGGATCGCATTATTGAGATCGAAGGGGAAACCACCGAGGAAATGACCCTTCAGGACGCCGTTGACCGTCTCACCGGTCCCCAGGGAACCCAGGTCACCATCAAGGTCTTCCGTGAGGGCGAACCCGACCCCCTCGAATTCACCATCACTCGTGACACGATCAAGATCGATTCCGTCCACCACCAGATGCTGGAGGATAACATCGGTTACATCCGCATTGCCCGATTCAGCGAAAACACCACCCGGGATATGAAGGCGGCCCTTGCGGAAATGAAGGCACAAGGCTTGGAGGGTCTCGTCCTCGACATGCGCTTTAACTCCGGTGGCTTGCTCCGGGAAGCCATTGAGGTTGCCGACCTTTTCGTTCCCAAGGGGGAATTGATTGTTTCCACCAGGGGAAGATTGCGGAGCAACAACCGCACACACGCGGCACAAATCGACCCCGTTGTTCAGGTGCCCACCTTCGTTCTGGTCAACGAGGGAACCGCCTCCGCCTCCGAGATCGTCGCCGGTGCCCTTCAGGATCACCGCCTCGGCGTTGTCATTGGCCCCAAGGGGAAGAACACCTTTGGCAAGGGATCGGTGCAGACCATCGAACCCCTTCGCTACACCATGTACGACGACGACGACGGCAACCCCCGTGAAAGCGCCATGCGCATCACGACTGCCCGCTATTACACGCCCTCCGACAGGACTATCTCCGAAGTCGGCATCACCCCCGACATTGGCGTTCCCATCTCCCTGGAACAGGAGCGTCAGCTCCTTCGCCGCGGGTTGTATGGCGACACGACGATCCCCCTGACCCGTGAGGAGCGCGAGGCCCAGGAACGCGTCCGCGAGGAACTGGAAAATCGCCGCCGTCAGAACGAATCAGGCGATGTCCAGATTCAGCGCCGCGAAAATGGCGAGCAGGAAGAAGTCGAAACTCTCGACGAGGAGGGCGACGAGCCCTTCTACGCCCGCGCCACCCGCCCTGAGTTTGTTGATGATGACGAGGAGTTTCGTGATATCCTCCTCGATGAAGCCCTCAAGCAGATGAAGATTTTCCTCATTCTCGACGGTCCCCGCCGTGACGGTGGCAGGGCATTCGCAGAATCCCTCGTCAACCTCCCCTAAGCAAGGTCAGCCATGCCATGTGATGATGTGACAGAAATCCTCCAGGTGGTTCTCGACGATGGGAACCACCTGACGGGTTACGCCCTGAGCAAACGGAGCTGCGGGCGTGCCGTGGGAGAGAAGGCGCTTTTGCTGGAGGAACTCGGCGGCCGCCATGAGGAGGAGATCCTCGCCCTGGATCCCGAAGTTTTCGCCGACCCGGCCGGAAATCTCGATGATGCCGAGTTTGTGCTACGCTTTAAACACCTTCTTGCCCTGCAAAGTGGCCTTCGTGTCATTGCCGGCCACGAACCCGGTGGCGAGGGAAACGCCGTCCGTGTCGGCCAGGTAACTTGGGATGCAGGCGAATTGATCCTCGACGCCGTGATTTCCGTCGACGTCATCACAGAAAAGATCGAGTCGTGCGGGCGCTGCAAGGGATGTGCTGGCCTGGCCAAAAAGGTCCTGGCCGGAACCGGCTGATTTTCACGTCACTTCCGTAAGGGCGCATCTTGACTTTGTTCCCGACTATGTTGGAGAAGTAGCCACCTTGATTCTCGCTGGAGGCTGCTCTTGCTATGAAACCCGCCCGAAAGAACCTTTTGCTCAATCTGGAGCAACGCATTGAACAGGAAGCACAGGAGTTCAAACGTCGACGTTTAAAAGAA
>JAFIGB010000194.1 GCA_020831705.1 Candidatus Sumerlaeia bacterium
GGTGATGGTACCGGCCCCGAAGTCATGCGCGAGGGCATGAAAGTCCTCAACAAGGCCGCCAAAAAGTTCGGCCTGACCCTGCAAACCAAGGAATTCGATCTCGGAGGCGTGCGCTACGGCCGAACCGGCGAAACCCTTTCCGAGGAGACACTGGCCGAACTGCGGACCTTTGACGCCCTCTACCTCAGCGCCCTGGGCAGCCCCGATTTTCCTCCCGGCGTGCTGGAGCGGGAAATTCTCCTCAAGATGCGCTTCGACCTCGATCAGTACATCAACCTGCGGCCCTGCAAGCTCTACCCCGGCGTCGCCTCGCCCCTGGCCAAGAAGGGCGCCAAGGAGATCGACTTCATCGTCGTTCGCGAGAACACCGAGGGCCTTTACGCCGGAACGGGCGGTCACCTGAAGAAGGGCACCCCCGACGAGGTCGCCATCCAGTCCAGTGTCAGCACCCGCAAGGGCGTCGAGCGTTGCATTCGTTACGCCTTCGAGGTGGCCATGAAGCGCCCCCGCAAGCAGCTCCACCTTGTCGGTAAGACAAACGTGCTGACCTATCAGTTCGATCTTTGGATGCGTGCCTTCGAGGAGGTTGCCAAGGAATACCCCGACGTGACCACCGCCTACCACCACGTTGATGCCTGCTGCATGTTCATGGTCGACCGCCCCGAGGTTTACGATGTGATCGTCACCGACAATATGTTCGGCGACATCATCACCGACTTGGGCGGCATCATCCAGGGTGGCCTCGGTGTGGCCGCCGCTGGCAACATCAACCCCGACAAGGGGGGCGTCTCCATGTTCGAACCGGTTGGTGGCACGGCTCCCCAGTTCACCGGTCAGAACACCATCAACCCACTGGCCTGCATCCGGGCCGCGGCGATGATGCTGGACCACCTCGGTGCGAAGGATGCTGCCGAGGCGATTGAGAAGGCCGTGGAGAAGATCGCCGGCGAGCTGCCCGGCCATGGCGTTGGCGAGATGGGCTGCGGGACCGACGAAGTCGGCGACCGCGTTGCCGCGCTGATCTAATTGGCGAAATCCAACAGGGGCGGGCATGGTGTCGCAGGACACGGCCCGCCCCTTTTTTGTTTCCCCAAGGAGTTGACCTCCCCATGACCGCATCCCCGAAAAGCCATCTCGTCGCCGCCTTCTACAAGTTCGCCCGGATGGACGATGTGGCGGGGCGTGTCGCTGCTCTCGATTCTTTTTGCCGCCAACGGGAACTTCTCGGGACGATCCTCGTCGCCTCCGAAGGCATCAATGCCACGGTGTCGGGGGATGATTCCGCCGTGAAGGCCCTCATTGATTATCTGGAGGGTGATGACACCATCGGCACGCTGGACGTGAAGTACTCCCGGACTGCGGAAGCGCCCTTCAAACGCATGAAGGTTCGCGAGCGCCGGGAGATCATTACCCTGGGCGACAGCGCCGGTGATCCGGTGGACTTGACGGGGGAACATCTGTCGGCACGGGAATGGAACGAGCTTCTGGAGCGGGAAGAGGTCATCCTCCTCGACACGAGGAATCGCTACGAAACATCGACGGGTATTTTTGAGGGGGCGGTGGATCCGGGTCTGGACAAGTTTTCCGAGTTCCCCGACTGGGTGCGGCGGAATCTTTCCGGCTGCGAGGATCGCCCCGTGGCCATGTATTGCACGGGGGGAATTCGCTGCGAAAAGGCGTCCGCCTGGATGCTGAGGAATGGCTTCAAGCGTGTCTATCAACTCGACGGGGGGATCCTGCGCTATATCGAGGAAACCCCGCCGGAGGAATCCAAGTGGCAGGGCGAATGCTTCGTCTTCGACGAGCGCATCACGGTCGACGAGCGGCTGGAGCGGGGCAGCTATACAGGGTTTGGCCCGGACGGAAAGTCCCTCGTCCGAAGTGGTGAGAACGACGCCGACCAGTCCACCGACACCTGATCACCTGATTTCAATTTGGGGAAGGATCCCGGTGCGGAAGGCCTCCTCGGCAAGAACCGTGAACTCATCCATGTTGGGTGTCTCGCTGGAAAGCATGGTATGTATATGTTGGTTTCTGAACAATCTCGAGGGGACTTTGTGATCCGTCAACACCAGTGTCATCCTCACCTTGGAATTGAAGCTCCAAAAACGCACCGTGATTGTATAGCGGGCGTCCGAACACGAGAGGTAACGCCCGTTTTCCTGAAACGGGAGAAATCCCGAACGACGCAACCCAATTGACTGGAAACACTCGACGTTGCGTTCCTCGGGAACAACACGGATGGCAGGGAAACTATTGAGGGCCTCCATCAGTGCAGGGCGAAGCCCCTCATCAACAAGCCTTACCGCCAGTTCCTTGTCCTCATCGTTAAAATCTTCATGGAAAAAGACAGTCGCCACCGAACCGGACACGGGTTCCGAATCGACAGGTGGGCGCACATACTCGGATAGAGCGTTGGCGATATCCTCGGCGTAGGGCTCCACCTCTTCAATAATGGCATCACGAACGTCCTCAACCAGGTAGAACATTCTGTTAAACACGATATTGACAGGTTGAATGGCAACACGCCCTGTATAGATGTCATGGACGCGCACATTGGCATTCAGCCGGGCCCGCATGGCATTGCGGCCAAATCCTCTTGGGTCTTCGTCGGTTTCGTCCACCCAATACTCGGCATTGCCACGGACAATAAAGCGGGTTGGGGCCTCGTCTCCCGCGCGCATGGCTGAATCAAGGGAGGCCTTGTCGTAGGTCTGGAAGCCCTGGCTGGAGAAGGAGCGTTGCAGGGCATCCTGAAATTCCGTCTGGGTGATTTCCGCCCTCTCGGGAATGCTCAAGTCCATGTCAAAGAGCAACCCGGCGGGACCGGAAACGCCATCACCCGCCTGGCGGGCCGCTTCCAGGGGAGGGAGCAGCTTGGGCGCATGCTCGGGACGGGCGAGGAAAAATTCCCCCATTCCCTCCATGCGCTCGAATTGCGGAGTCTGACGATGATTGGGGGCAACCTGACGAACCAGCCCCGGCAGTTCCTCCTTGATATACGCGCCCATCTCACTGGCGGTGATAATATTGTCCTGCCACTCGGGACGCGACCTGTCGTTGAAGAGACGAAGAAGCAGATGGGTCATCGCCGACCCGGCCCAGGCAGATGATTCGAGGACCTCCTCCTCGGCACTCCCTGCGGTAATGATCTGGATGGATCGGAGGGAAAGTGCCTGCTTGAGGGTGGGGGCACTCATGGGTTCGCTACGCAGGGAGGCAAGCCCCCCGTAACAGCAATCTGCAAGAAAAAGGGTGTGGCGGGCTGGGAGGAAACGGGCCAGACGCCGCATTTCGTCCATGGGTAGACAGGTGCGCAGAACCGCCTCGGGGTTGCTGCCATCCAGGGTCACCTCGGCGTCGTAGGGCACCAAAAACCCAGTGTCCTCCCCCGCATGATTGGGAATGGTGAGGCCATGGCCGGAGAACATGACAAGCACCTGATCGTAGGGGGTGACACGATTGGTATCGGCGAGGGAATTGAGGGCGCGTCGAATTCCCTCGCGGGTGGCCTGCTCATCATGGAGGAACTGGATATTATTCGCGGGAACCCCAAAGGTATGTATAAGCGCGTCTGCCATTTTCCTGCTGTCGGAAACGGGAAGGCCGAGGTCTCCACCGGGGATTCCCGGATAACGATCAATGGCAATAAAGAGGGCGTGAAGCTGGCCCTTTCTTCCCTGGATGGCAAATTCCAGATCGGGCTGGATGTCATCCCCTGGAACAACTTCGTAGGTGACGCGCCCGACCATGCGCTTGGTAACGGTTGCGTGGGAGAGGGGTGCGAGGATGGGAAGAGTCAGGAATAGAATCAGAAAAAGTGCCTGAATGCGCCCGGAGTGAATGTTGGCTGTAATGTTCTTCATCGATGTCACCTCTCAAGGTATCGTTGTATATCAACCTGCGTCATGCAATCCATGTGAGCGGTCTAGTTGTAGCAGGGCTCGGGATCGCTGCTACGTTCCGGGGTCTGGTCGAGTTCCTGAAGCACCCAACTTGTGACGCGATCGGCAATTGTGAATTGCGATTTTTCCAACAACTCGCTGGGACTCTTCAGCTCTTTGCGCTCATCAAAGAGTGCCCTGATCTCCTCTGGAATACGACTAATCGCATTGTCACGGGATGTGCGGGTATTGGGTGGCGGATTAAGCATTTGTAGGTTCTCCGCATATTTGATGCTGTCTTTTGGATCCGACGGGACTGTGGGACTTGCAAGTTGGGCATTCGTCTCCACCTCGGTGAGACTGGCATTAACTGTGATGAAGAGGGAAATTTCGTCCTCGACTATTGTATAATTGTATGGATGATCGATGTAGCGATCGACTCGGGATTTCATCCTCCCATCTTCGTAATAATCCACCCAGACGGGTAGTCGAACGGTCCCACGCTCAGTGGTTCTGCGGGGTTCGGGATTGTCAAGTTTGGCATTCAGAAGCGTCCCACCGAGGACGTAGTCAGCGCTTTCAAAGCGGAAAGCACGGACGGTGCGGGAATCGGCCTCGATCATACGGCTCTCCTGAATTTGGCGGAAGGCCTCAGCGGCGGTATCAGCCCGAAAGAGGCGGATGAAGCTGCTCTTGCTGGCGTCTATATGGGAAAAGGTCGTGTCTTGCATGATCACCGGCAGGTTGCGCCCCTCGAGCACGGGGTTGACACCCTCTGCGGCCGTAAAGGGGGTGATGGATATACGCCGGGTGGCGAGGTCGATAACTTCATCTGTAATCTGTCGGACGGTGGCTGTGTCCTCGCCCTCCGGCCTGTAATTGGGTGCTTCATCGGCCAGAATTTCCAGCTCAAGGGCGGCAAGGCGAAGGCTGTTCTTCTCGAGATAACACCGGCCAAGATGGAAACGACTTGCGAGGAGGATGCGCTGGAGATCACTCAAATTTGGTGCGAAACGTTCCGCCACCTTCATATCATCGATGGCATGGCGGTATTGATTACGGGAAATTTTACTCTGGCCAAGCTCATAATAACACTGGCCGACCTGGATAGGAAGGTTCTCGTTGGAAACCAACTGAATGGCCTGATAATATTCCTTAAGGGCATCCTCATAACGCTCCCTGAAGAAGAGTCTGTGGCCCTCCTCCATGAGTTCGGTTCCCTTTCTTTCCCGGATTTCGGTAATTTTGGTGAAGAGATCATCATAACGTGTTTGAAAGTTTCTCTGCCTCAATTCTTTGGAGAGGATAATGGCACATCTCCACTCGCGAATGGCCTCGAAATCATTGTGCGTTGAGGCAAGTTCCTCCCCGCGGGCAATGCGCTCGGCGCGCACCTTGTCCCGTGTTTCATCGACGACTATCTGCGCCGTCCTGTTGCCGGGATCTGCATCAAGGGCCTCCAGGGCGAGGGCCAGCGCATGCTCGTGGTTATTGAGATCGACTTGATCACGCGCCTGCTGCGCCAAATTGCCGCTGAGAGAGCAGGCACCGACAAGCATCACCGTCGTAAAAAGTGAACAGGCCATGGAAAGAACTTGGAAATTTTTCATCGGGTAGCTCCTCGGGACGCGCGTTCATCTTTCAGAAAATTGAAGTAATCCTGGGGGAAGGTATCCAGGAGCGTGGAAATGTCCCTGACAACCCTGTGGTTGATTGTTTGGGCAAGCGTGGGCAGGTGACGGTTATAGACATGACCGAAGGCCGCCCCGCCGTAGATCCAGTGGGAGGATCTGTCACGGGCCGTGCGATAGGTGTGGGTGGAAATGGTTTTTCCATCCCGGTCCTTCAATTCCACTGTATAGGCAAGGCGGTAGTTCACGTTGCGGGCGGGAAGGAACAGCCAAAGAACCGGAGCGGCGATGGAAAGGCCGTAGGAAAGGGTCTCGCGGTTTTCCTGCACCAGCTCCAGCCGACCTGAAATATAAAAATCGGGCCGTGCTGCCGTATTGGAAAGACCCTCATTGAGACTGCCAATGAGGATGACCTCGTCGGTCAGGCGGCTGGCCTGGATTTCGTCAGCAATACTTGCGGGAATAATATGGGGAAGGGAGTATTCCGACCTCAGGCGGGGACCACCCTCACGCTGGGCACGGAGGGCATCGAGTTCCCTTTGGGCTCGCTCCCTTTCAGTGGGACTGGAAATAGTTTCGATGCTCACCTTCAATGCCTTCTCATATTCGGAGGGGGGAGGAATACTGTCGGCATCAGCACGAACACCGGTGGCGCTTCCCTTTTGCTCGGCCCGGTGAAGGGTCGCCGTGGACCACGGGACCAGGGGCACCAGCCAAAGGAGGGAATTGGTTTCCTGGGCAATGGAGGGACGTCCATCGTCGAAGGGGGTGATGACGGCAATGAGAAGGGATTGGCGCTCTGTTTGGACACGCTGGCCGCTGGTGTCGTAGGACCAGCTTTTCTTGGCGCAACCGACACCGGAGAGGGTTACTGCCACAAGGAGGGTGATCATCTTCAAAAGGGAACCCGTCATGCTCGGAAACCTCGTGGAAATCTGTGGGGTACTGGGAAATTGAAGCAACGTCACTTCCCTGTGCTGAATGGTCTGTTTATTTCAGGCGAAACAGGGAGAAAGGCAGTTGAGACTACCCGTATGTGACTTCCGGAACGTGGCGATACGCAATGGAAAAAATGGGGGGAAGAGGAAATAAATAGGGGATTCCCTGATGCATGATGCGCCACTTTCCCCCCTTGCCGATCGAATCTGAGAGCCCCGATGGGCATCCAATCGGTCAGATTCAGCATTACAGGGTCGCTAGCCTGTCGCCAATTTACCCGTGAAATGAACGGAAAGGCACCATAAAGTGGTGTTTACGCTTTATTGACAGGGCGGGAGGAAATCTTCTCGTGAGGAATTTTTCCCTTTCCATGGAAGCGGAGGGTGGGGACACTCACCGCCTTGCCTGCGGAGGACACCTTTCATACCACCGGCAGGAATCAGAAACGATGATTGGAAACAGATCAATGAGCACGCTCAAGACACGGCAAAATCTGGATGACTGGACTCCCCTGAGTTGGCGGGAGTTTCCCGTGGCACAGGCCCCGGCATATCCGGATCCCGAACACCTTGAACGGGTCACCAATCGCCTTTCCACCCTTCCCCCCCTGGTTTCCAGCTGGGAGGTCGAGCGCCTGCGCGAACGTCTCGCGGAGGCTGCTGTGGGCAAGCGCTTCGTTCTTCAGGGGGGCGATTGCGCGGAAACCTTCGCCGACTGCACTCCCGGTGCCATTGCCAACAAGCTCAAGATCCTCCTGCAAATGAGCCTGGTGCTCGTCGACGGCCTGAAGCTTCCCATCGTCCGCATCGGCCGGATCGCCGGCCAGTACGCCAAGCCCCGCTCCAGTCACATTGAAAAACGGGGCGAGGAGGAGCTCACCTCCTATTTCGGCGACCTGATCAATGGGGCGGAATATGACCGCAACATCCGCACGCCCGACCCCGAGCGCCTCCTCCTGGCCTACTACCACTCCTCGATGTCGCTCAATTTTATCCGCGCCCTCATTGACGGTGGTTTTGCCGACCTTCATCATCCCGAATACTGGGATCTCGATTTCCTCGGCAAGGCGGGCATGACACCGGAACAACGTGCCGACTACACACGGCGCGTCGGCGCCCTGGCCAACTCGGTCCAGGTCATGGAGATCATCGCCGGGCGCACCATCGACAAAATATCCAGCGTGGAGTTCTATACAAGCCACGAGGGCCTCAGCCTACCCTACGAAAGCGCCGTCACCCGCACGGTGCCCCGCCGCAGTGGCTACTACAACATGGGTTGCCACCTGCCGTGGATTGGCGAGCGAACCCGTGCCCTCGACGGTGCCCACGTGGAGTTCTTCCGCGGAATCCGCAATCCCATCGGCATCAAGATTGGTCCCAAGACCAAGGCGGAGGATCTCCTGCGCCTGGCCCGTGTTCTTGACCCCGACAGGGAACCGGGGCGGCTGGTCATCATTGGTCGCTTCGGGGCGGAGAACGTCCGTCGCGTCCTTCCCAACCTGGTGGAGTCCATCGCCGAAACCGGACGCCAGCCCGTCTGGATGTGCGACCCGATGCACGGCAACACGACCGCCACGAAGAGCGGCATCAAGACACGCCATTACGAGAATGTGCTCGAGGAACTCCTTGCCAGCATCGACATTCACGAGGAGACCGGCTCGGTGCTGGGCGGCGTACATTTTGAACTCACTGCGGAGAACGTGACCGAGTGCATTGGCGGCGCCAGCGGCGTGACCGAGGATGACCTGACGACACGCTACGAAACCCTTTGCGACCCGCGCCTGAACTACGAGCAGGCCATGGAGATGGCCTTTGCCATTGCCCGGCGCATGGAAGCCAAGAGCTAGACACACCCTCCCATAAGAAGTCCGTTGTGGCGGATTTCCCTTGGCGCACCCATCGCGGCAGGCCGATACAGGGCCATCCGATGTGGGAGAATCGCGCCATGAAAACCGTCTGTGTCATCCCCGCCCGCCATGCGAGTGTTCGCCTCCCCGGCAAGCCGCTCCTGCCCATCCTCGGCATCCCCATGGTGCGGTGGGTCATTCGTGCTGCACGGCGGTTTGAGTTTGTGGAGCAGATTCTCGTCGCCACCGATCACGAGGGAATCGCCGCGGCGGCCCGGGAGGAAAATGTCGAGGCGATCATGACGGACCCCGATCTTCCCTCGGGTACCGACCGCATACGCGCTGCCATGAAGGGGCGTCCCGGGGATGTGATTATCAACCTGCAGGGGGACGAGCCGGGCATGCCGGCCGATGCGGTGCGCCTTGCCTGGAACGCCCTGGTGCAGTCCGATTGTCATGCCGCCACGGCCTGCGTTCCCATCACCTGTCGAGACATATTTGAATCCCCCAATGCGGTGAAGGTCGTGCGCGACCGCAACCAGCGGGCCCTTTATTTCAGCCGCTCACCAATTCCCTCGCTGGCGAGAAGGGACGAGACGGAGATGCGGCAGCCGGGTTACATTTACGGGCACAAGCATTTAGGTCTTTACATCTATCGCCGCACTGCCTTAGAGACTTTCTGCGAGCTTCCTGATTCCCACCTTGAAGGACTCGAGAAGCTTGAGCAGCTTCGAATGCTGGAAAACGGAATGACCCTGCTCTGTGTTGACAGTCCCCGTGACAGCGTCGGCGTCGACACCGCTGAGGACATCCAAAAGGCCGAGGCCTATATCCAAACCTGGGGGTAATTCTACCCGATGGCCAAGAAAGTTCCCGCTCCCGCTCGCAGGCAATCCGGCGTCCTGCCCTACCGCTCCCACTCCAAAGGCATCCAGGTGCTCCTCATCACATCCCGCTCAACCGGGGCGTGGATCGTCCCGAAAGGGAACGTCGAACCCTATCTGTCCCCCCGTGATTCCGCCATGAAGGAAGCATGGGAGGAGGCAGGCATCCAGGGCGAGATACACCCCAAGCCGACGGTTCTGACTTGGGAGTATCGCAAGGGTGACTCCCATGTTGCGATTGATCTCTTCCCCATGCGTGTCAAGGAAACGGCCTCCATCTGGCCCGAGTTTCTTGATCGCAAACGCAAGTGGATGAGCCTGTCCAAAGCGATCGAAAAGGTGGAGGACCCGTCCCTGAAGGGGCTGCTTCGTACCCTCCCCAAGATGATCAGCAGCATCAAGGCACCCAACTCGGATAAACGGGAAAAAGTACGCTCCTGAGAAACTCCACAGCGATGCCCCCATCTTTCCGGCGTGATGTGCCCCGGAAAAAACACGCCTTCCCCATTCATTCCCTTGGCGAACGGACCTCCTTCACGGCAAACATTTCCCACCATGGATTGTGGGAGATCCCGGCACCGTGACCAATGAAGCACCACCAACGCACCATTTATCCAACGGCCCCGGGAGGCGCTCCCGGGCATTGGTATTTATGGAATGGTTGCCGATCCTCCCCCTGCTGATCTTCGTCCCCCTTTTCCTCCTGACATCAATCCCCCGCATCCTGACCCCCTTCGAGCTGGAATGGAACGAGGGGCATTCAGCGGAGCAGGCCTGGCGCTTCGCCATGGGCCTCCCCCTTTATCCCGGCCCCGAAGAGGACTGGGTGCCCTACATGTACGCCCCACTGTATCACGTCCTCCATGGATGGATCATGTGGCTGACGGGGGTGTGGTCGCTGGCGTGGGGAAGGGTGATCTCCCTTGTTTCAACCGCCTTCATCCTTCAGGGAATTTTCCTGATTGTCTATAACCAATCACGCCGCTGGGTCCCCTCCCTGGCAGCGACACTCCTGTTCCTGGCGTATTACAAACCGACGGGATTCTGGTATGACATCGTGCGCGTGGATTCCTTCTCCCTCGCCCTGGCGGTTTGGGGGATGTACTTCACCCTCAAGCGTGCGCCCCGGCCCTGGGAGGCAGTCGTTGGCCTTGGCCTCCTTGCCCTCGCCACCTGGACGAAACAGACCCATGGATTCCTGGCGGTGGCCTGCGCGGGCTGGATCCTCTTCCGCCAACCCCGCGCGACGATCCTTGCCTGCTTTGCCATTGCACTGGTTACGATCAACGCAACCTACCTGTTCATGCGCGGAGGAAGCGACCACTTCCTGAAATACGCCTATACAAATGCATTGAACCATCCCAGCCTCCCCCATGTCTGGTTTCCCGGCTACCTTTACCCGGCGGATTTCCTCCGTGAGGCGGGGAATCCCGAAGGGCTGCTTGCGCGTACATCCGCGTATATACGCCTTTGGCGGGAACTCGGCGCGCCGACCGTGTGGACCGACTGCCTCCGCCATGCGTGGCTGCCGCTGCTTCTCATTGCGGCGTGGCTGATCGCTGCCCTGGTGGGAAGGAAGCGGCCACGTGGCGTGCATTACCTTGTACCATGCCTGCTCATGGCCTTCTTCGGCCTTGAGAGCTTCGCCAAGTATGGTGGATATATCAACAACTTCATGGCTGTCTATCTTGCGGTGGCCATCGCCTTCGGCCTCGGCCTTGCAGGGCTGACACGGTCCATTCGCGGGCGCCCCTGGCGGGCGGGCCTTGGTGTCGCTGTCTTTGTCATCGTCGCCCTCCAGATGTTCCAGCCATGGAACATTCCAGCAGCCGGGTATGGACCAGCGAACAATATGATGGTCTTGCGCGAACACGATCCAGAACGCCGGGAGGAACTTCGCAACTGGACGAACCACCTGAACAACATCCGGGCGGCCCGGGAGGGAGGATGGGAATATGTCGCCACGCCCCCCGAGGTGTCCTTCAGGATTCGCCTGCGCCACCTCCTCGGCCGGATCAATCATGGGGGCCTGACATGGTTTCCCTCCCACCAGCAACCCGCCCCTGGCAGCCAGGAGGTTTACGAGGGACTCCTCGACTGGCTCATGGAGAAGAATCGCGCCGGGGAACCGGTCCTTGTCATGCACCACCAGTGGTACGGCATTCTCACGGGACATGCCCTGTCTGTCAATATAGACATGCTGCGGTGCGCCCATTGGGCGGGCGATCCCATTCCCACGCGCTTCATCAATGACCTGCGCGGGGGGCGCTGGCCCCACCTTGTCCTTGGGGCGATGCGTGTCGAGTGGGACTGGATGGCGGGCCCAATTGGCGACATCATCAACCAGCATTATGAATACGTGGGGACGACGCCCCCCCTTGAGGGACATGAACACACCCGCGCCTTTATCCCGGTGACCGGAGCGGAGGTCCGCCCCCTTACGCACTGGAAATACAGGGGACGGCAATATTGATGCTGGCTACTTGATGGGCGTGACCTTCGCCTTGTCGATGACAAAGAGAAACATGCGGTGCATGGGATTGGTGCTTTCCTCCTCCCAGAGGCGAAGCGTTCCCTCCACCAGGATGGGCTCCTCAATGAAGGAAACCGGCGTATCACTGTCTATACGTACGGAAACAACCTGCAACGGCCCGGGGGGGGCGCAGAAGTAACACCCGGTGGGCACCTGGACCAGCATGAAGTTCCGCAGGTCCGTCAGGCTGTCATACGGCGACATGAAGCCAACCATCCGCACGGTATTGCCTCCAAGCCCCGCCACCTTGTCGGTAAAGACGGGTGGGGGCAGGCGATACAGCTTCGTCTCCATCAGGTCCTCGAAGGAGATCATCTTGTCCCCGGACACATCGGGAAGCCGACCCGATTCCTTGAGACGCTCAAGGGCCTTTTCCTGAAGTGCCTGAAGTTCATGGCCGGCGGCGTGAAGCTCGGCGTTGGATAGGGGCTGGGTGGTGGTGGTTGGGCGATCCGCCGCGGCGACGAGTTGCACATCCCAATCGTCAGAAAAAAGCGGCTCGAAGGCGGTGGGGTGCTGCTCGGGCTGGAAAATCTTGAGAATCAGAAAAATCGTGGCCCCAAGCCAAAGGACCCGGGTGGCCCAGACGATCCCCCTGCGGCGGGGCGGTTCCGGCTGGTCGGCGTTTTCAGGGGAGGGACTGTTCATGGGGAACCTTTGCGTGTTTTGCTTCAGGAGGAGAGATCCTCGGCAGGCCGACGACGGTAGGCCAGAAGGGCGGGGATCAGCCCCGCAAGTATTCCTACGGCGAAGACCGTGCCCAACGCAAGGAACTCCACGGGATCAAGGACCCAGGGGTTGACGGAAAACCCCGTTGCGGCACGGAGGTGACCGCCCGCAACGGCGATGGCACCGCGGCCAAGGCCCCACCCGAGAAGGATCCCAAGGACGGTCAAAAGAACGGATTCGAGGAGAACGAGGGAAAATATTTCCCACCGTCGCGCCCCCAGGGAGCGCAAAATCGCCCAGTCGCGCCGGTGTCTTTCCGCCGATTGAACCAAGGTCGCCACGATCCCGAGGGACGCCACGACCACCACGAGCCACGCCACGGCAAGCAGCGCCCTTTCCATGGGACGCAGCACCCGTTGCCACAGGCGGAGCACCTCGTTGATCGGCACTGCCCCCATGGCCTCCGTTTTGCGGTTGATCTCGTCGACCATCCAAAGCCTCAGCCCGGGAAGTTCAAGCTGCACCAGCAGCGCCGTCACATCATTGGTTGCCCGGTCCTGCACCGTCGGCATGGCAAGCCATGGCACACCACCGCCTTCCTCGTCCTCGTCGTCACCCTCATCGGCCGCGGTGGCCGGGTTTCGTCCACCTCCATAGAGACGGCGATGGAGTTCCTCCTCCTTCTCGTGAACCTTCCAGACGGACTCAATGGTTGTATAGATCGCCCGGTCGAGGGAGGTTCCCGTCGGCGCCATGATGCCAACAACCTCGTAGGGGAAATCATCGTGGAGCTCCGCACCCGGCACGGCCACCAGGCCATGGGTGCCCACGAAGGTGTCCCCGATGCCAAGGCCGCTGGCACGGGCGACCTCGTGGCCAAGAACCGCCTCGAAATCCGCCTGAAAGAAACGCCCTGCCAACATCGCAATAAGGGGCTTCCATCCACCGGACTCCCTGTCGCGGCGGGAGAACTCCTGAAATGTCGGCGTGGTGCCAACAATGCGGTGCCCCCGGTAGTTGTCCCCCAGCGCCAGTGGATAGACACGATGCACCCGGGGATCGGTGGCGATTTCGCGGTAGGTTTCCTGGGAAATGTTCCCCGTGGGAATGTCCAGGTGATAGACACTGGAAAGGACGAGCTGGAGGGGGCTTCCCTTCGCCCCGACGACCAGGTCGATAAGGCCCGCCTCCTCCAGAAAGGCACGCTCGGTTTCCCTTCGGATTGTCAATACGGAGCAAATAAGCGCCACGCCCAGGACGATGCCGGAGAGCGTCAGGAAAGACACCAGTGGCCGGTGCCAGAGATACCGCCAGGCGAGAAGGAGAAGGTTCATTTCCCGACCCTTCCCGTGGTGGTGACCAGATCACGACAATCGAAAAGCCGGGGAAGACGTGCGGCCAGGTCGGCATCGTGGGTCACCAGAAGCAGGGCGGCCCCTTCGGCATCGACCAGTTCCAGAAGGAGGCTCAAGACCTCCCGTCCCGTGGCGGTGTCCAGGGAGGCGGTTGGCTCGTCGGCGAGGATCAACTCGGGACGCCCCGCCAGCGCCCGGGCAATGGCAACACGCTGGCGCTCGCCCACGCTCAACTGGGCGGGGCGATGATGGGAGCGGTGACGGAGACCAACGCGCTCCAGAAGGTCCTTCGCGGCAGACACAGGGGAGGCGACACTCTTCGACCTGCCAAAGCGCAAGCCAGCCAGGATATTTTCAAGGGCGGTCAATGGATCAAGTAGATGGAAAGATTGATAGACAAAGCCGATATGGCGGCCACGCAGGGCATCGACCCTGGAATGAGAAAGCCGCCCAAGGTCATGGCCGAGGAGCCTTACCGACCCTTCATCAACGGGGAGCAGGCCACTTGCAAGGTTCAAGAGCGTGGATTTTCCGCAGCCGCTGGGCCCGGTCAGGGCGATCTTCTCCCCGTGGGCAACCTCCAGACGATCCAGCTGGAAGGAAACGCCATTGCCAAGCTGCCGCCTGCAATCCGAGATGGCAAGCAACGGTTGATTCCCGTCAGATGTGCCCCTGCCTTGCAATTCCATCAATGCTCGTGATCGTGGTCATGATCATGATCATGGTCATGGTGCTCATGGTCATGATGATCATGATGGTGGGGCATGCCGGCGGTTTCCATAATACGGCTGATAATCGTATGGCTGGCGCGAAGGGGATCGGCGAGGGCTTCTGGATTTTCGTTCTCCAGTCCCTGGGCCATGGCACCAATGATGGAGCGCAGATCATCCACAAGGGCGGCGACCTCCTCCCGATTGCGGGCGCCCTGCGGGACGCCATCGGTCCAAAGGACCTCCGCAGCGGCGACAATCTTTTCGGCGGTCGCCACCATGAGGTCTGTGTCGCTTGTATCGGCGGCGACTTCCCCAAGGTGGGCCAGGTTGTCCAGATCCCGGATGACAGGCCAGGAAACCACCTCGCGGGGTGCCGCATCATGGCCGTGTCCGTGGGTGCCCTGTTCCTCATGGCCTCCGCAGGCGACGAGCCCGCCAATGGTGAGGACGGCAAGGAAGGTATAAAGAAAGGAACGCATCATATTTCTCAATCCAAAGTGTGATGACGCTGCTAATGAAACAGCGTTATCACACGATGGAGCCGTGGGCGCAGACCGGTCAAGGAGAACCGGAAAAGTCCTCATGGCGCAGAACAATGGGGACCGCAGGGTCGAGATACATCTCCGTCGAAAGTGGTTCGTCCCGGCGACCGCTGCCCCCTCCAATGTGAAGCCGAACCGTGTACGTTCCCGG
Organism: Candidatus Sumerlaeia bacterium; assembly: GCA_020831705.1. GTDB lineage: Bacteria > Sumerlaeota > Sumerlaeia > SLMS01 > SLMS01 > JAFIGB01. The sequence goes on from JAFIGB010000194.1 coordinate 15,148, forward strand.
CTGGAGTGCGGGCAATGTTACCGGAAGCTCCGCATGTGGCCTGATGCTCACCCTAAACGCCGGATCCTCCCCCGGTGATTGGATGGAGATGTGTATAGACGAACCGATGTGCGGGAATCCCTCCGGATCCAATCGAAGGCTGGTGTCGCCCCCCGCCAGATATTCCGAAGCACGGAACCGAAGCTCCGCACCCGGCTCCAGGACAACCGGCCAGTCCAGTGCCCATCCACCATCGCGGAAACCGTCCGAATGGGACGCCGCAGACAACCGGGCACCCTCCACGGCGGGCAATTCCCCGATCACATATTGGCCATCATTGCGTGCCGGGTGTGTCGGGAAGCCGTATATCCCGAGACCACCCCCATGGACCTGAACACTTCCAACGCGGGCGGAAACGTCCCAATCCAGGCGCACCGTAGCGCCAGGTTCCATGCTGAGAAACACCGCTTCCTCCTCATCGATGGCCCGGACAACATCCGCATGCGGCAGGATCGTACGGGCGTATCCCTCGGCATGGACACGTATATCCTCCGGCCCCGATACCTGTATTTCAAAATGACCGCTTTCATCGGTTGTCGTATCACCACTTACTGCACCGGGCCTGACAATGACGTGGCGGTCTTCACGACCGACGGACTTGACCACGGCGCCAGGAATCCCCGCGCCGTCGGTGGCGTCAACAACACGGCCCTGGAGGGTTGAACGGCTACTGAGTTCAATGGTTCGCTCCACCTCGGACTCATCGTCAGCAATGTCGAATCGCTCCATTCTCTTTTGTCTATAACCTTGGGATTGCACCGTCATCATCACCGACACGGTGATCTTCTCACTGGGGTCACCCGATCGAGTGGTTCGATTTCCCCGCTTTATATCCAGGGTGAATTCCCCATCATCCGTACTGAAGGATTGAGAAATGGGACTTCCCGACATGGACGACATGCCACCCTCAAATTCACGGAGAACACTCAAGGCATGGGAAACGGTAAATTCCCGAACCGTATCACCCGTTTCCTTGTCGACAACCTTTCCACGGAACACAATGTCGTTGGACTCCTCCACAGGCTCCATGACAATATCCAGATGGTCGCCGGCGTTGATGCCTTCACGACGATTCCCATTATATCCTTCCTTGCTAAACACGAGCACCATGGACTCTTTGCCGAGCGTTCCTACTTCAAACCTCCCAAGTTCATCCGTTTTCCATTCAATGGCATCACTCATTCGAATCCGCATGGTATCGGAATCGGGAACCATGATCCGCACATCGGGAACCGGGTCGCCCTCGGGATCGACCACCCTGCCGGTCACGATTCCACCCGGTTCCAATTGGACGTCCACCCACCCCGGCTCCTCCACCGTTCCCATGGGAACATCGGCCAGCTCAAAAACCTTGTACTCACGATGGACAACGATCAGGTGGTGATGGGTGGCATCGCCTTCCACCTCGACACGGAAGCGCCCCTCCGCATCGGTGACCCCCGTTCGAAGGGTTGTTGTCGGAATTGCACTTGATGAATACCTTGAACCGCTTTGTGGCCCACGACGGGAAAGGCGCACATGTATATCCACGGACGCCTCCGCAATGGGGACCTCCGTCTCACTTTCGAGGACGACACCCTCCAGAACGGTCCGATCAACGCGCCCCTCCATGGTCAAAACCAACTCGCTTTCCTCTTCATCGTAGGGGAACGTGAATTCCTCGCTGGCAGGCTCGGGAAAATCCATGTGGGTGACCATGACGGGCAGGGTCACTCCCCTGGGAAATTCATGGACCTCCACCACACCCCGCTCATCTGTCATGCGTATATCGAAAAAGAGTGGTGTACGTTCCACGGCCAAATTGATGAGCCTTCCTCCCTCCACGGGATGCCCTTCCTCGTCCACGACACGGATGGTCAACGATCCTTTCCGGTGGAGGTGGTAATCCCTTCGCGCAAGGTGCTCCGTCGTCGCGAGGAAACTTGCTTCAAGGGTAAGGTAACCCTCCTTTTGGAAACGGACATGGTAGTTCCCCGGGTCGAGGGCCTCCATGAGATAGACACCACCCTCCGCGGTTTCGTCTGTATAGACCTCGTTGTTTCCCTCAAGATGAACATGAACCCCATCGATCGGTTCCTCCGTATATGCATCCAGCACACGCCCTGCGACGGCGGTTGCCTCGCGGAGGAGCAGGTCCACCGGCCCCGTCCGTTCCCCCTCCAGGAGGGTGACATCACCACTTTGACCGGGAACGGGTATGGAGCGGAAGTTTCCCGTCTGGGCAAGGATCCTCCCGGCCCCTTCCGGCAGGCCCTCAAGGAGGTATTCCCCACGGGCGTTCGTTGTTGTTGTTGTGGGCTCAAAGCCGAGAATGGAGACCGGAACATCAGCGGCGCGTTCCATGGTTCCCTCGTAGCGAATGACCCCAAACACCGACGCGGTTCCCAGAACCTCGGTGCCCTCTTCTTCCGCGTTTTCGCCGCCTTCTTCGGATGCTGCAACGGCCACCTCCATCGATCCGCCCGCCTGGGCCTCATCCGTATATAAAGGATCATCACCGTGGGTTGGCGAAACTTCTGAACCTTCAGCGGGATGAACCACGGACACGGCATCAGACACGCCATCCCCAATGCCCCCCGCATTCCGCTCGGATGGCAGCGTCACAACCGCCACCGTGGCAAGAACACAAACAACAGCAACAGCAGCGACGACATACTTGATTTTCATGAGGGTAACTCCTGCGACAAGGGAGGGGATCGTGGACACGGCGGAGGCGGTGACCGCGGTTGTATAGACAGAAGCAGCAGTGAGTGACACGGGCGCGACCATCATCGTGGTTCCGGAGGTCAGACCGGCAAGGACACCGGCCACGCCGCCAAACCCGGCACGCTTCAGTGGCCTTTCGAGGCGTCGCGTCCCCCGGGCAATTCGGGCGGAAACCGTTCCCGGCGGGATGTTCAGGGCGTCGGCAATCTCGCGATGGGTCATGCCGTGAAAGTAATGGAGGAATATGGCGAGGCGCTCATGCTCGGGAAGTTGCTCCACCATGGCTTCGACACGCCGGCGAACTTCCTCCCGACCCGCGGCCTCCCGTGGATTCAGGGACTGATCAACCACGGCTTCCACCTCCTCGTCGGGAATTTCCCGCCCCGCCCGGCGATTCCGTCGCTTGCGAAGGTTGTCGGACTCCAATACAGCAAGGCGCCGCACCACCTGACGGGGATCCATCTCCAGCCAGGCACCCTTTTCCCCATCCAGCCGGGCCAGCAATCGGGTGAAGGTTTCCTGGAAGGCCTCCACCGCATCCTCATGACTGCCGAGAATTCTCCGTGCAATGGTATAGACATCGGCACGCACTTCCTCGAAGAGGGGGGCAAAGGTGCTGTCATTCGGTTCCCCGAGGAACCGGCGCCACGCCATGTCCAGGTGATTGTCTGCCATGAAACACTCCAGATTCATTGGGGCCTCTTCGTGCCCCCATCCTCATGTGGATGCGTTACC
>JAFIGB010000313.1 GCA_020831705.1 Candidatus Sumerlaeia bacterium
GCCGCAGGTACTAACAATCCTCGTCAACCACGGCGGGGACCAAATGAATGCTTCCCGGTTCCCCCTGGTCCCCGTTCCCCGAGACGATGATCGTCCTTCCCGGATCAACAGGAAGGGGCATCGCATCAAGGCGGAAATCGAACTGCTTGGGATCCACTTCGTTGATGTGCATCGGTGCGGGAAGGGGTGGGGGGGCGAAGTTGATGGGCTCGGTGAGAGCAGCGGGGTCGAGGCTGTGAGCATGGACCGTTGGTGCCGTGGGAACGCCCAATCCCTCGGGAACGTAATACGATTCGCGGTGTTCAAGTTCCAGAGGCGGATCAGTTTGCCCAACCCGGAAGAGGCCGGTAAAGCGGCGGGGAATCTGCTCGAAGTCAATCGTCCAGTGGTAGTTTGGATCCAGCCCGGGAAGAAGAAAGGTGCCGGTGCTTTCCATTGCCATTCCGTCTGTATATCCGGAAACGCCGGAGATGGCAATGCGGGGATCATCGGCGCGACGGGCAACCACATTGAATCCGTTCATGGGGGTGGATGCACAAAGGAGGCAGCCGGAAACATCAACGTAGCTGGAGTGCTCCGTGGGATACAGGGCGCGGATCCACGCTTTGTCATCGATTTCCGGATTGATCATGCCTTCATGGCCCAGGGGGTACATCGTGGGGAAGCCCGTCAGGTCGGGGTTACGACCGAGAATCTGGCCGCGAATCAGATTTTGCGCATGCGTATTATTGAAAGAGGAATGGTCGAGATTGAGAAGGTGCCCGATCTCGTGGACGAAGAGGCCCTCATAAACAAGCGGATCAAGATCCGCGGGACTTGGAAGTTCCCCCTCCGCGGGAGGAGGGTTCCCGTCGATGAAGCGGCCATTCATGATGACACGCCCCTCAAGGACCGTGGTTTCAATGGTGGTGATAATTCCCGCAAGACCGACCACGAGGTTTTCCTGCCCGGCTCCGAGGAGTTCCCGAATGATCCGTCCCCGTTGATCGTAAATAATCGGTGTGAGGCCGTCGGGCTGGAGTTCCAGATTCAGCGCAGGATTCTCGCTGATCCCGTCGCCGTGGTCCTCGTTGAGATCGGGTCCACGCTCGAAGGTGACGGTGGTGCCATCAATGGAGGTCGCCGACCACCGTTCGAAGGCACGCATGGCCATGGCATCGGCTTCCTCCTTTGTGAGCCGCCCCAGCGGGCCAATATCGAGATTGTAAACAATGGGGTTGCTGGTATCCCAGCGAAGGGGTTCGCCGGTTTCTGAATCCACGAAGAGAAATCCCCCGGCCTGGAGCCCTGAGGTGGCCATGATGGATGCCCCCAACAGGAATCCCGCCGCGATATTGCGCCTTGATGCCATTGCGATATTGCACTCCAGTCAGTTGAGTGACCGGCAGACTTCGCCTAAATCTCAAGCATTACGACAACAAGTCGTTGCATGAGGCAAGGGAAGGTTGTGCTCACCTGGGCACCGGGCGTTTTGATTCCCACAATTCCTCGACGGTCATCGGGCGGTCCGGTCTGTGGAGGGGTTCGTGGTCCGTAACCACGATGCGAAAACCGAGACTTGCGGATCGGGAGAATTCAGGGGAAAACAGCCGAGCCGCCGAACGGATGAACTCCGGGCGGTTCTGCCACGACCCACCCCGGATAACCCGTGTTTTTTCTGCATTGGGCACATGCTGGAACCAGTCCACCTGCTCGCCTCCCGGGTATTCCCGATAATGATCCAGGCACCACTCGTGGACGTTGCCGTGCATGTCGTAAAGCCCGAAATCATTGGCGGGGAAGATTCGAACCGAGGACGGTGAGCCACGGAAAGTCCCTTTTTCAGACTCACCATAGGGGAACACACCGTGGAAATTCGCCTGGGAAGTGTGAATCGTGTCGCCAAAATGGAATGGAGTTGTTGTTCCCGCACGGGCCGCGTACTCCCATTGGGCTTCGGTGGGGAGGGTTGCGTAAACGGAGGCATGGCGGGAGATGACCTCGCAAAATTCCAGGGCGTCCTGGAAGGAAACTCCTTCGACGGGGTAACTCAATCCGCGGGACTTCGAGGGGTTGGCATCCATTAGAATGCTGTACTGGGCCTGGGTAATCGGGGTGTCGCTCATCCAGAAGCCCTTGCTGTGAATCACCGTTGTTTGTGGCGATTCCCTGTCGTAGCGCCCTTCCTCCGATTCCGGTGAGCCCATGACAAACTCGCCGGGCGGAATCCAGACGAGCATGACATGGACGCCGCTGCCGATATCGATGCGCCTTTGTTCACCCGGTTCCGGAGTCTGTTGCTCCTCGGGTTCCTCCGAGGTTTCGGCAAATGCGGGGGCACCGAGGGCCAACATCGCGACAAGTGGGAGCATCAGCGGACTGAATCTGGGAAACTTCATGGGGGAGCAACACCTCTCTCGCGGGAATACCCGTGGGGCAAATACTTCCAGAATAAGAGTCTTCCGGGCAAGGATGGGTTTGCCCGGGTTGGTGGATTCCACGGCCGGAAGCACTTCCTCATCAGTCCGGAAGGGTGCTTTTCCCGTTTACCCCCAATGTGCCCCACCTGAAGGTGTCCCCGCGACGGGGAGCAATTGCCGCCGATCACTCGAAAGGGCACGCCCATCTTGTCCAAACGCATCCTCATCCTTGGTGCCGGTGTCTGCGGTCTTGCCACCGCACATCGCCTTCTCAAATCCGACCCTTCCCTGAAAGTGACACTTCTGGAGCAGGAGGACCGCCCCGGCGGCCTCGCCCGGTCGCTGACGGTCAAGGGCCAGGTGTCCGACCTTGGACCCCATCGCATCTTCACCGAGCTTCCCGATGTGAAGCGGTTCCTCCAGGATCTCGCCGGTGACCAGATGGAGACGGTGAAGCGTTCCTCCAAGATGTGGCTCCGCGGCCGCTGGATTGAATACCCACCGCGAATTCCCGAGGTGTTGGAATGCCTTGGCCTCCTCAATGTGGGAATGGCCGGTGTGGGGTGGGGGCTTCGGAAAATTGCCAAGGCCCTTCCCGGCATGCCTCCCGAGGCGGATTCCTTCGAGGCGCTCATGAAGGATGCCTTCGGCCCGGGGCTTTATGATCTTCTGGTTGGACCGTACGCCAAAAAGGTGTGGAAGGTTCCCCCCTCCGAAATTCATGGCGACATCGCCCGCGTCCGGGTTTCCGCCGGTGGCCTCGACCAGGTCATCAAGAAGCTGATCGGGGTGGAGCGGAAGGACCAGATCACCGCGGTGAAGGAGTTCTTTTACCTCCCCGGCGGGGTGGAGTCGCTGGTGCACAAGCTTCGTTCCGAAGTAGAGGATCTCGGCGGCGAAATTCAGCTCGTGAAGGAAGTGCGCGGGATCAAGGAGTTCCGCACCGGCCATCTTCAGGTCACGGCAGTCAACAAGCAATCCGGCCGCGAGGAGGTCCATCAGGCCGAACAGGTCGTCTCGACAATACCCCTCGATCATCTCCTCGGCATGCTGGAGGACAAAAAGACCGACAAGACCATCGTCGCCGCCCGGAAGGAATTGCGGTATATCTCCAACTTTCTCGTGTGCTTCGTGATAGACAGGCCGAACGTCACCAGTTCCCAGTGGCTGTACTTCCCCGGTGGCGACACGATTTTCAATCGCGGATACGAGCCGAAAAACTTCCACCCCAGCATGGGCACCACGAACCAGGCGATGATGGTCCTGGAGGTAACCGCCCATCCCGGTGACAAGTATTCACAAATGAGTGATAGACAACTACTCAATGCCTGTTTCAAGGGAGCAGTGCGGACGAATCTCTTCCACCGCGACGAGGTTGTCGGCACCCTCGTCCACCGCATCCCCTACACATATCCCCTTTACGACCTCAAATACCGGGAACGTCTCGATCGGATCTGGCGCTGGCTGGAGCAATATCCCAACCTGCTTTCCGCCGGTCGCCAGGGATTGTTCCTCCACAACAACATGGATCATTCGATCCACATGGGCTTCCGTGCTGCCGAGCGTCTCCTGGGCGATTCACAAAACCCGGCGGCGGCCTTCTACAGTGAAGTCCGCCGCTTCCAGTCCTTCCGCATTGTGGATTGACGCTACTGCTTCTTAACGGTCGCTTTGAAGCCGGTTCCGGAAGAGGAAATCCAGATCAATGACAACCTCGGCAGGATCCTCGCCCACCGCGGCAGGCAGGTCGATCTCCACGACCAATTCGTTGATGGAAAGCCGTTCCAGCCGCACGTCACCGTGGCCGGAAGTGGTTGCCTCCCACTCGCCGGAGGGGGGGCGTTCGTGGACACGGATGGTTACCGGTTCGTCCTTGAAATTCTTCAACGTATATCGCAGTTGAATTTCCTGGTCGAAAACGACGACCTGCTGGCGCGGGTTGCGCCGTTGGTTTGTTTGCCGGTCGCGCATCTTGCTCCGCTCAAGGACCACGTCGCTGACCACGCCAAGGCGCGCGCTGGCGCTTTCACCGGGCGCCGTGGCTGTAATGTTATCCTCGCCGAGAAAGACGGATCCATCGCCATCGGGTGTGGCGAAGACGCGAATCTTGCCCGCGGGAAGGCGCGCCTCCCCAAGCCCCGCCGACGCGATGTTGGACAATTCGTAAACCATGCTGATGGTCTCGCCATCCTCGCCCGCATGATGATGCCAGCTGGGATTGGAAACAAAGAGCTTCTCAAGGGGGAGGGCATCAACGGACTTGGCAAGGAGGCGCCGCGATTCCCTGTTGCGAAGGGAGCGGTCAATCTCGCCGAGGAACGGGGCGCGGATCACCGCGTCCACGAGGTCCTCGCCCGAGACGTTGGATATAAGAATATACTGGCGGAATTCCCCCTCGGTTTCGCTGGAACCAAGATGGAGCTCGTAGCTTGTCACCTGGGTGATGCCATTGAGAAGGTAGGACACGCGCACGGGTTGGGCGATGTCACGGGGTGAGTAGACTTCCCACGTGAGGGAATTCCCCCGGGAGGGAAACCCGGTCGAGATGACCCGTATATCGTCCGCACCGACAACCTGCAATTCCACCGACTCGGGATGTATATCCACGTTTTGCCAGGTGAAGTTGATCTGGTTGGTTCCCTCCTGAAGGGAAAGGGTGCGTTCCTCCATGAGGAGGGGCTGGGCGGCATTTTCAAGGCTCGTGATGAGGAGCGTCCGCTCGGGAAGGGTGACCAGCTGGGTCCGGGCCAACCCGGTGACGGGAAGGGACGCCGCCAGAAGAAGGAGCGTGGAAACAAGGGGTGCTTTCATCGTTGGGGACCTCCCATGGGTCGGATCGGTGGTTCGTTGCCCTGCTTGGTGCCGTGCCTGCTGAGGGTTTTAAGTTCGATGGTGACGGTTTCCGTCGCCGGTATATCCATCTCCCAGCGCAGGGTCCGTTGATCGATTGCCTGCGCATCCATACTGCTGGAGATCAATTCCCATGAGCCCGGCTTATTGAAGGTCAGCTTGACGGGAACCGTTTGGTCCCGTGTATTGCGCACTTCCAGATGGTGGACCTCCTCAAGCGTCCACCCCACGGGATTGCCATCGTTGTCGAATTCAATGTCGGGCCGTTTTTGATCCATCAGGCGCTGCTCGAAAAGCACCAGGCCATCGGGGCCAAGGTTCAATTCGATATCGTCACCGACGGGAACGTAGTCATGGCGGGTGCTGCCCTCGTAGCGAAGGCCCTCCCGGCCATCCTCGGCGACAACATACCATTCCCCCTCGGGAAGGGCATCGATGCCAAGCTCATGGGCGGTGGTGTTGCGCAGGCGATATACCTTCATCGGTGTTCCGCCGGCATTGCGGGTGTCTATTTCGTAGCTCAGATCGAAGGGGATCTCCCCGATGGGCCGCGAGGGAAGCCGCTGGCCCCAGCCGTTGCGTATATCCACCTCGCCGTCGACGGTGTAGAGCTTGTATTCGCTGATTGCCTGCTGGACGATCTCCCGGGCCTCCCGGCGAGTGCTCGGTTCCATGGCGGCCATGTCCATGGCAAAAAGCGCCTCGGGGGCCGCCCTTTCCCGAAGGACCCTGCGCATGGCGTCCTCCTTGAGGATACCCCGCCGCGCCAGGTCGGCAATCTTCTCCACCAGGTTGATCTCACCAACGACCACCCGGACGGACGTGTTGTCGAAATCCTCGCCGCTGTCATTTTTCACCGTTGTGTATTGCTGGAGGTCGAAGGCCGTCTCGTCCTCGTTGACATGGACATGGTAGCGCGCCGACCAGGTCAGGCCACTGATGAAGTAGCTGATCTCCACCTCCCCGACGGTGTCCCCGGTGGCGTCTATATTACACATGACCAGATCACTGACATTCGGTGGATGGACCGCCTCCACCATTGTCAGGTTGGAGGAGCCGGGAAATTCGAGGCGCAGACTGGTCGGGTCGATGAGGGTGTTCGCCCACGAAAATTGAATCTGGTTCCGCCCCTCCGAGAAGGAAAGCGTGCGTTGTTCGCGAACAAGGGTGATGTCCTCGGAGTTATACACCGTGATCATGGTGGCATCCCGGCCGGGAAGTGTCACCAGGTCGATGCGGGCGGGTGCGGCAGGGGGAAAGGCAAGCATGGTTGCAGCCATCACGGCAGCAGCCACACCGGCCCCCTTTCTCCAGTTTGGAGAATGAGCAGTCATTGGACGGCCTCCTTTTCGGGGAGAGAAGTTTCTACATGTGTTGTGTGGAAAGTCGGATTAGAGAACCCGGCCCCGGCGAACGCGGGCGATTTGGACAAGATCCTGGATGACCGGATCGTCGGAGTTGGCGTAGACCTCCACCAGTTCCCGGTATGTTTCCTGGCTGTCACGCCCCCGGCCAAGTTGTTCGTAGGTTTCCGCAAGCCCGAACAGGGAGGATGCGTTGACCACGTCGTCATTGGGGTAACGGCGCAACACCTCGCGGTATAGACGTTCCGCGGAGCGGTATCGGCCCTGTTGCTGGGTGAGCAATGCCCAGTAGTAATGGGCAAGGGGGGTGAAGTTGGAGTCGTTGGGGAAGCGCTCCACCACGGCGCGGAACGCAGCGACGGCCTTCTCCAGTTCCTCCTCCCGCATGTCAGGATCGAAAGTCGTCCGTGTAGCTTCCAGTTGTCGTTCGGCAATACGCATTTGGTCACGGGCGGTGGCCTCCTCGGGAACGGCATGTTTGGGGCCAAAAATGGAGGTACATGAACTTGTGGAAAGTACCATGAGGAGCAGGATCCCGGTTATCAGTGGGGTAATTCCTGCTCGGATGCCCCGGCCCTCCCCTGTATGGACAATCTGCCGTGCCGATTGGTTCCCGAAGAATGAAGATATCATAATTGTTCTGATGCTCCTTGGTTTCCACTGGGGGATTGATCCCCGTTGATTTTCTCAGTCAGTTGCTCTCTTGCGGGGGAGTCCAGCCATTCCTGAAGGATCACCGCCGCGGCCACCTGATCCACCCGGCCCTTCCCGCCAACCCGTCCCCCGATAATTTCCCGGGCGTGGTTGCTGCTGTGACGTTCGTCCTGAAAACAGATTTTCAGGTGGGGGAGACGCCGCTGGAGTGACCGGGCAAAGGCCCGTGTCTTTTCAGCCTGCTCCCCCTCGGTTCCCCCCTCCAGCAGGGGAAGGCCAAGCACTGCGACCGTCACGCCTTCCTCCACAACGACTTTCTCGATGGCATTGAGGGTTTGTTTGCGACCGACGCGATGAATTGTTTCCCGCGTGTCGGAGATCACTCCCGACCGTGAAATCGCCACTCCGATGCGGGCATCACCAACATCAAGTCCGAGGTACACAGCTGGTCGAGTCGCCCGCATCTCCATGTCTTAAATCGTATCCCGCCCCCTGCTCCGCACGCAAAGCCAATCCACTGCCGCCATGGCCCAATTAATGCCAGATAATCCCGAGTAGGAGAAGATGACCCTTGGCTCCCGACGTCCTTTTCATTCCCCCCCTTCTCATGCCCCGCCAGGTCATGATCCCCCTCCTTCGCCGCATCGAGCGCCGGGGACACCGGTGCTTTCTCTTCGGATACCCGTCATATCGATGCGATATCCCGGAAAACGCCCGGCGCCTGGCCGCCTTTCTGGCCGAGCGGGATGTCGGTGAGCTGGATGTCGTCGCCTTTTCCCTTGGGTCCATTGTCCTGCGATGGGCGGTCAATCACCATCCAATGCCCCGCCTTCGCCGAGTCGTCATGATCGGGCCACCCAACAGAGGGGCCTCCATGGCCGAGCTGGCAGATCGATGGACGGGGCCGGTGTTTCCCCTTGTATGGGGACGATGCGCCCGGCAGCTTCGCCCGGGGAGCGACGGCTTGTGCGACCGGGCGGGCCTCCTTCCCGAATCCACCGAACTGGCCATCATTGCCGGCGGACGGGGGAACCCACGGGGCGTAAACCCGTTTCTGGAAGGGGACAACGACCGGGTCGTCCGTGTCGTCGAGACGTGGCTGCCGGGAATGGCGGACTTCAAATTGGTCCGCGCCGCCCATGGTCCGTTGATTTTTCGCCGGGATGTGGCCGGATATTGCGCCCGGTTTCTTCAGACCGGTGCCCTCCGAAAAGAGGGCGAACGAAAACTTCCCTCCGGGTTCCCCACCGATCAAAGCCTCCCCATGAAGGCGTAAACGACAAATCCAATCAGCCCAATTGCTCCCGCCAGCGGAATGACCCAGGCCGGTGGCTCGCCCGACTCCTCCCCACGTACAGCAGCCATGAGGATCAGCACCGCCGCCGTACCCCACCAGGCAAACCGCTCAAACCAAAGGGGCAGCAGGGAGAAAAACACCCCCTGAAGCAGCAGCGCCGCAATGACCAGTGGCACCACCGAGCGCGGCGCCCGGCTCCACCCCAGCGTCGCCACCAGGAGCAGCACCAGCCACATCAACCGGGCCAGCCCATCCCCCGGGAGCCGCTCCAGCGCCGACTTCATCGGACCAAGGGGCAACTCATGGAACAGGAGTACCGCCACCACCCCGGCTCCCAGCACGGCACTCCACCCCCAACCCAGCCCTGAGCGGTTCGGAGTCAACCGCCCCCACGCCCACCACCAGTAAAAGCCCATCATGGCGATCATCAGGGCGCCGTACCCAAAATTCACCGGATGGGTGCCCTCAATCCAATACCGATGAAACAGTTCCGTGTCATAGAAGGAATCGGGATGGAGGTTCATTCCGAAAAAGACCCAGTTCGCCGCCAACCCGGCACCCGCCCCCACACACGCCCACGTCCCACGGCGAAGGGGTTCCAGCCACCCTCCCTCCATGCGCAATAGAAGAAAGGCCGGGGCAATGGCGGCGAGGTTCTGCTGAAAATTCACCGCCACCGCAAGCACCAGCGCCACCACCGCAGGATGATGTCCCCGCCGGGTCAGCATCGCCGCCAACAGGAGAAAAAAAAGCGCCGGAACAAAGGGGTGGGCGCGAATGGCGTAGGTGAGAACAAGCGGGTGGAGAAACGCCACCGCAGCCAGCCCCAACCAGCGGCATGAAACCCGACCCCAGCGCAACACCCCCCACGCACCCACCAGAAAACAGAACCAAAGCAGACGCCCCCCCAAAATGCCATCACCGGTTACCTTCCCGACAATACCGGTCTGAAACAGCCAGCCCGGGGAAACGCCATGATGATTGTGCGTGGGGGAAACCGCCGGCCACGTTTCCACCGCCGCATTCAGAACCGACTCATAATAAGAAGCCTCGTCCCCCCGCACCGGCTGCAACCACATCGAAACAAACACCATCAACACCACCCCCCCCAATACCGCCG
>JAFIGB010000315.1 GCA_020831705.1 Candidatus Sumerlaeia bacterium
TGGATCCCCTTCGCAGCATCTTTGGCGACGATGTGGATTACCACTGAAACCAGTCAGGCATGAAGCAGGGAGACACGGCGCCCGTCGGTCCTGCCTTCCTCCGCGTGCTTTCCCTTGCGATCCAATTCCTTCCGGTTATCCCTATTGTCACGGGGCGATGGATCGCACCCGGACGATACCACCTATTCTCCAGGCCAACTGAATCATGGGACATCCCCTTGTCGGAATTGTGATTGGGTCACGATCTGAATTCAGTGTCTTGAAAAAAGGGCTCGAAACCCTGCGGGCGATGGGTGTCCCCTACAGGCTTGAGTTGGCGGCGGCCCATCGAACTCCGGCCCGCCTGCGCCAGTTCGCCGAGGGGGCCCAGGAATCGGGCCTTGAAGTCATAATCTGCGCTGCTGCAGGGACGAGTACCACCCCGGCCGTCATCGCCAGCCACACCATGGTGCCCGTTATTGCCGTGCCGGTCGATTCCGCACCGCTGACCGGTCAGGACTGCCTCCTTTGCGTGGCCCAGGCCGCCCCGGGAGTTCCTGTCGCCACGGTGGGAATCAATGCCGGGGAGAATGCCGCCCTTCTGGCAACGCAAATGCTCGCCACCCGCCACACCCAGTTTCGCTCCGTCCTCCAGCATCAGAGAACAAATAATATCCGCCGGCTGGACGCCTCGTTCAGCGAGTTGGTGCGGGATCACCCGGAATTGTGCGACCCGGACAGAACATCGCCCACCGGCCCGATCATTTCCCTCATGGATGACGAAACCAGCCCCGGTCCGGAGGATGTCACCCCCGATCCCGGTCCCTCCAAGAGCGACCCAGTCGGCCATATCAGGCCGGGAGCGCGCCTTTCCCAGCCTTCACTCTTCGGAGGAAAACGTGGTCATGCGGATTGGTTGGTCGCCACCCCGGAACCCCAGGAACCCGGAACCGCCACCGAGGATGCCGAGCTTCAGGCCAGTCTCATTGCCGAGCTTGGCGCGCCCCTTCTCCAACCCGAGTCAGCGCCTCCCCCGCCACTTGATGAGGACCTGATGCCGGAGGCGCTTCACAGCGCCCCATCCCCGCAAATGCGGGAAACGGAGAAGAACATCCCCCCCCCGCCCGTTCCCGGAGAGGGAGCGTTCGATGACCTGAATGGCGATGAGGTGGAAACCAAGGTCTTCGACGTGGACAGGGAGCTTCCCGATGAGGACGTCCTTGCCCACGCCATGCTGGTGCTCAGGGAAGGCGGGATCGTGGCGCTTTCCACGGATACCGTTTATGGCCTCGCCGTCGATGCCACCAACACCGACGCCATCAAGCGGCTTTACAAGGTGAAGGGGCAGGACGCGCAGGAGAAGAGCGTCTCGATTTTGATCCATGAATCGGGGATGCTCGATGACCTCGTCCGCGAGGTGCCTCCGGCGATTGAAGGGATTCTGGAAAGCCATTGGCCGGGGGGATTGACGGTGCTCTTTTTCCGCCACCCGAATATTCTCTCCGGGGTCAGCAACCAGCCTTCAGTGGCCGTCCGCATTCCGAAGGATAATGTTCCCCTGGAATTGATGAAACAATTGAACCGCCCCCTGGCTGTCATCAATGCCGCGATGGGTGATTCCCCGGCGGCAATCAATGCCCACGAGGTCATTGATCGCTTCCATGGTCGCATCGATTGCATCCTCAACGCCGGGCCGTGCAGGACCTCCCAGACCTCCACAGTTCTCAGTGTCCTTGCCGAACCCTTCGAAATCCTCCGCGAGGGAGCCATTCCCCGCGAGGATCTGAAGAAAAAGCTGGGCAACCTCCTCAAGGACTAAAAAGACTCACGTGCGTCTACTTCTCCAGCGGGTTTCCCGCGCCAGTGTCACGGTCAACAACGAGGTCGTCGGGGAAATCAATCGCGGGTTGCTGCTCTTCCTCGGGCTGGCCACCAGCGACACTGATGCCTCCTTCCCCCAGGCCATCGATAAAGTCCTCAATCTGCGCATCTTCCCCGATGAAAAGGGTGTCATGAATCGATCGGTTCGGGATGTGGGGGGCGGGATCCTTGTTGTCTCCCAGTTCACCCTTCAGGCCGACGCGCGGAAGGGACGCCGCCCCTCCTACATCAACGCCATGCCACCCACCGAGGCGGAGGCGCTCTACAACCGTTTCCTTCAGGAAGTGACTTCCGCCCATGAGGGTCCGGTTGCAGCCGGTATCTTCGGGGCCATGATGGATGTTGAACTCGTTAATGATGGCCCGGTCACCATCTGGCTCGACGGGGAGGAGTTGGGCTGGAAGTCCTGAGGGATGTTCCGCCCCTGTGGGTGTTAATCTGATAAAAAACATCCGTATTTATCCAACCCACGGCGCCCGGGGCCGGAACCACGGCGCTTTTCCCCTTCACACCCCCACACCATGTGCCTACAGTTCGCGGACTTGAGCGGGGCCATACCCCGCCACCATGACAGAAAAGGAACCAACCCGCCCATGAGTCCCGCCGCCGAGCGCTCCGCCGTTACCCTCGATACCATCGTCTCCCTCTGCAAACGCCGTGGAATTATCTTCCAGGGATCGGAAATTTACGATGGTCTCGCCGGTACATTCGATTACGGTCCCATCGGGGCCGAATTGAAGAACAACGTCAAGCGCGCCTGGTGGAATGCCGTCGTCTACCAGCGCGATGACATGGAGGGTCTCGACGCCGCGATTCTCATGAACCCGCGCACCTGGAAGGCCTCCGGGCACCTCGATACTTTCTCCGATCCCCTTTGTGATACCCT
>JAFIGB010000322.1 GCA_020831705.1 Candidatus Sumerlaeia bacterium
ATACGATGGGTGGGGCCATTGCCAGTGGTGATGCCTCCAATCGTGGGAGTCTTTCCCCGGGAAAATGGGGGGATATGGTTGTTCTCGCAAGGGATCCTCGGACGGAACCCGTGGAGGATCTCCCCTCGATACCCGTACGAATGACATTCCTTTCGGGGAAACTCGTCTACCAGGGATGAACGAACTCCATACACCATCGAGCGGGATGGATCGCACCCAGTGGAAATGGCTTTGGGTGGTGCTGGGGTTCGCCTTTGTCATTCGGACGGTGGATATGTTCATACATCCCTTTGGCCCGGACGAGGGGTGGACGATGGAACTGACCACCGGCACCTGGGGGGATCTTATTCGCAAGACGGCCGAGGACACCCATCCGCCCTTTCATTATATCCTTGTCAAATTGTGGTTTTCCCTCGTCGGAGAGGGGTTTTTTCGTGCAAAATTCCTATCCATCCCCTTCGATATAGCCGCCCTGGGGCTGATGTTTTTTCTCACCCGCCGGTGGTTTGGGAGCCGTGCGGGGTGGCTTGCCCTGGGCTTTGCGGTGCTGGCTCCCTACATGATTTATTGGTCCCATGTGGCGCGCAACCACATGCTCCAGCCCCTCTTTGTGATGATGGTTTTGCTGGGGTCATACCGCTATCTGGAGTGCGGTTGCAGGAGGGCATGGGGAGCTGTTGCGCTGGGCTGGGTGCTTGCGATTCAAAATAACTACATGGCCTTTCCCATCGGTCTTGTTTGGGGTGCTGCGATGCTGTTTGCCCCGGGAGGTTGGCGCCGAAAGGGCCTGCTCGCCCTGGCGGGTATACCCGGTGTGGTTCTGTTTCTTCCCTGGCTGGCTGTGATGCGTTCCCACATGGAGGGCAGCCCGATGACGATCCCGTTCTTTCAGGAGTTCATCTCGCCATTTTCGCTGTATTACCACGGGATTTTTGGTTCCATGACCCATCTTCAGGGGGCGAAATCGGGGCTGTTTTACTGGCTTTCTGTCCTGTTTTTTCTGCTGGTGCTGTCTCGTGGATTCCGGTTGGTGGGGCGGCGTTGGGACATCTGGATCCTGATCGTGGGGCTTTCCGGCGTTCCCATTCTGCTCGCCTGGATGAAGGAGTATACACTTGGCGAGCGGCATCTGAGGTACTCCCTTTTTGTGTTTTTCCCGTGGTGGGGGGGCTGTGTTGATAGATGGGTTTCTGTTTTTTGTGAATGGAGGAATCGACGGGGAAAACTGGAATAAGAGGGTTTGGCGGGGGGGCGAAACCATGGGGCAAGATATTTTTCCAATTTTTAACAACTAGACTATTGACAGGGCTCCGTCTTACAAACTAGATGTACCCACGATGTTGGGACGATTTCTTTAAAGGAGATGTGCTTATGGACAAGGGCAAGCTACTGACTGTCCGAGTAGACCCCGCCTTCCAATCCAAGCTTAAGCTTGCGACGACGGCACGGGGTACATCCATGGCAACTGTTGTTCGTGAGTTGCTTGAACAGTGGTTGGCAAGCAATCCCGCGCCGAAGGGCCGGGCCGCTGCCGCCGCAAAGAAGGCTGCACCGAAGAAGGCTGCCGCCAAGAAGAAGGCCGCACCGAAGAAGGCTGCTGCCAAGAAGCCGGCTGCCAAGAAGGCCGCCGCCAAGAAGCCAGCCGCCAAGAAGGCTGCTGCCAAGAAGCCCGCTGCCAAGAAGGCTGCTGCAAAGAAGCCAGCCGCCAAGAAGGCCGCCGCGAAGAAGCCAGCCGCCAAGAAGGCTGCTCCAAAGAAGGCCGCCACGCGCGGACGCAAGGCTGCCCCGAAGGCCGCCGCCGCCCGCAAGCCCCGTGGTCGCGCCAAGCGCTGATAGCGGTACATACAACCAAACCCAGTAACCCAAAGGGGCGTCGGCCAGCAATGACCGGCGCCCCCGCTTCGTTTTGAGAGCATGTAACAGCCACCATGGAACTACCCGTAACTCGCCTCGTGGGAATGATCCACGCCGCCGCACTTCCCGGCACCCCCCGCCATTCCCTTCCTCTGGAAAAGATCGTCACACGCGCCGTTGACGAAGCACTTCAACTCGCAGATGCCGGTTTTGAAATGTTGCTTTTGGAGAACATGCATGATGTTCCCTACCTTCGTCGCAAGGTCGGTCCCGAGATTGTTTCTGCCATGACAATCATCGCCATTGCGATTCGCAAAGCGACAAAACTCCCCCTTGGAATTCAGATTTTGGCCGGTGCGAATTGCGAAGCAATGGCGGTCGCAATGGCAGCTGATTGTGCATTCATACGGGCAGAAGGTTTTGTCTTTTCCCATGTCGCCGATGAAGGTTTGATGAATGGCGACGCCGCGGAATTATTGCGTTATCGAAAGCAAATTGGCGCCGATTCCATTTCCATTTATACTGATATTAAAAAGAAGCATTCCAGCCATGCCATCACTGCCGATCTGACGCTGGGCGAAACAGCAAAGGCCGCCGCTTTCTTTTGTTCCGATGGGGTTATTGTGACGGGTTCCTCCACTGGTGATCCGACCTCGGTGAAGGACCTTGAGGAGGTGCGCCGGGCGGTCGATATCCCCGTCATCGTGGGTAGCGGAACCACACCGGAGAACCTCCCCCAAGCGTGGCCACATACAGATCTGTTTGTCGTGGGCTCCACGATCAAGGTGGACGGGAAGTGGCACAACCCCGTTGACCCGGCCCGTGCGCGGACCATCGTCGAGGTGGCGCGGCGCCTGGCGAAGAACGGCACGGCGCAGCAAACCTGAACCGGGTGGCATCCTCCCCCTTGAGCAAGAACACAGAACCTGTCAACATGCGCTGGTCGGCGATCCTCGTCTTCCTCGCTGTCTTTGTGGCCATGGCCATTCCCTACCATCCCCGAACGGGATGGAACGTCAATACGCGCCTCAACCTGGTCTTTGCCGTGGTCGAGCGCGGCACGATTGTTATCGACGAGTACCACGAGACACCGCCCTACGACACCGGGGACAAGGCGTACTTCGAGGGGCACTTTTACAGCGATAAGATCTTTGGTGTCTCCCTGTTGGCGCTTCCCGTCTATTCGGTGGCCCATCTGCTGAATGGCGGGCCACTTTCCTTTCATCCCGCCCATTATTTGATGAAGACCTTCGCCGTGGCCGTGCCGGGTGGTGTGGGGGCGGCGCTTTTTTTTCTGCTGATGGCACGTCTTGGTGTGCCGCCGCGCCGTGCCGTTGTGCTGACCATGCTGGCGGTTCTCGGGTCGATGTGGCTGGGGTATGGTACGGTTTTTTATCCATACATTCCAGGCATTGCCGCGCTGCTGGGGGGTCTTTACATGGTGCTCTTTCCCCCGGCGCGTCGTCTGACGCCGCTGAACTGTCTGGGGATCGGTGCCCTCCTTGGCGGTGCGCTTCTTTGTGATCTGGTTTTTGGTCTGGCTGTCTTTGCAGTCGGGGTGTTGTGGCTTGCCCGGCTTCTTGACCAGGTGGGGATCATTGGTCTGCGGGCCTTCGCCGAGGCCGCCGGGGAACGGAGTCGCCTCAAGCATCTCATCGCCTATTCATGTCTCTTCTGGGTGGGTGTGCTGCTCCCCCTTTCGACGTTTGCCATCTACTGTTACAGCATATTCGGGGAACTGACGATTCCCTATCGGTATGAGGTCGATGAATTCTTTCGCGAGGGCATGTCCCGGGGGCTCATGGGCGCCACGACACCGGATATTGCGGCGCTCTGGTTTCTGTCTATACATCCCTACCGGGGGATTTTCTTCTGGTCGCCCCTTGTCATTGCGGGGCTTGTTGGTTGTGTCCTTGCGACGCGCCATTATGGGAAGCGGATGCTTATTGGCTGGGTGGGACTGGGGACGTTTGCGGCCTACCTTCTCTTTCAGTCGGCCTACTTTCAATGGTGGGGCGGTTGGGCCATGGGGCCACGGCTGATGATCCCCATGCTCCCCCTTGTATTGATCGGTTGCGGGGAACTGCTTCGGGGTAACGCTCCCCTCAGTTTTTTTGCCCGTCGAGAAAGGTGGGAACCAATCGCCCGCTGGGGGACATGGAGTCTTGGTGTCCTGGGTGTGCTGCTTTGTCTTCCCCTTTCGCTGACGGAACCCCAGGTGCCCCAGGGTGTGCCGACGGAGGTTCTCCTCTCCGCGGGCATCCAGACACCGCTCCCCGTTCCCCAGTTCGACATTCTTCGTGCCTTCTATACGGGAGGCATCACCATTTGGCCGGGGAGCAGGCTGGCGGGAGAAATCGGGTCGGATACCACCATCACGAATTTTCTGGGCGTGCTGATCTATTTGCTTCTCGTTGGTGGCTTGGCGTTTCTTGCCCGGAGGCAGGCCCCCGAAAAGATTCCCGGGCTGCATCGCCAGGATTACCCCTTCGCCACCGTGGATGGCACGGCGGCACCGCTTCCGCCCGGCGGACGGGACTGATCGTAGGCCCGATTGGCACCGTGTTGCACCCGCGATGGTTGCCACCCTCCCCATCTTTCCCTTGTCAATCTGAGGCATTGGGCTGCCAATGGGGGCAGGATGGAGGGTGGGCGAGTTCCCTCCACGGGAAAGGATGGATCCCATGAGCATCATCATTTTGACACCCATTGTGGGGCTGACCTTTCCGGCGCTCACGCCGGTGATTCTGGCGACCGCTGCGGCGCTGGGTTACAAGGTCATGACGGACATGAAGGATGGCGGCGATCTCAACGATCACCTGCGCCATCAGATCCGGGAAATCACCACCGTGGAGATCATGGCTCCGAACCTGATCCGGGAGGCCGGTGAGGAAATCCGCGTGGAGAAGTCGCTGACCTTTCAAAAGGGGGATGTGACTTTAAGGATTACCCGCAACGAACGGGGGACGCTGGTGGTTCGTGTCTCCGGGCCGAAGGAGGCCTCGAAGGCGGAACTTCGCGAGCTTGGCGAGGCCTTCGCCCAGGAAATTGCCCAGCAGTTTGCCTACAATCGTGCCGTGGAGGAAATCGAGCGCCTCAACGCCGAGGTTGTGGGGGAGGAAAAGCTGGAAAACGGGGAGATCAGGGTCCGCTTTCGCAGGTGGCATTAAACCTGCCCCCCATCCTTTAGCGACCAACTTCCGACAGGAATTACCACATGGCAGCAGGCCGATTTTCAAAGCTGGAAAAAAGCAGGGAGGAGAAGGGCGGGCTTGAGCCACCGGCCGGAGCGATCTCCCGTGACGGGCCGACGGAAAAGCCCGCTCCGAAACCACGATCCGCGAAGGAGGCCGATGGGGACAATTACCCCACCTTCATACAGCGCGCCGACGAGGCCTTCTTTTCCGGCAACTATAAGGATGCGCTCCGTCATTACAGTCGCGCCCTCCAGGAGGATCCCACCCATGTCTATCCATGGATCGGCCAAGTGTCAGCGTTGATTGGCATGCGCCAGTTTCGCGAGGCGGAGCTTTGGACGAACCGTGCGCTGGACCAGTTCCCGGAGGAAAGCTCGCTCCTTTCCCAGCGTGCCCGCGTTCTTGCGGCGACGGGAAACCTGAAGCGGGCCATCGGTTTGAGTGATTACGCCCTTGGGCAGGGCGCCACGGAGTGGACGTGGCTTGCCCGCGGCGAGGTATTGCTGGAGGCGAGCGACAACAACTCGCTGTATTGCTTTGAGAAGGCAATGGAGATGGCCGAGCCCACCAACTGGCGCATCCCCCTGGTGGCCGGGCTGACCTTTGGCCGCAAGCGCCAATGGGCCAGTGCGGAGGAGTTCCTGAAAATTTCCGCCGAGCGAAACCCCAAAAACGGCTTCACATGGCTCGAACTTGCACGGGTGCTGATGGAACTGAACTACACCGATCGGGCACGGGACGCCCTGCAGCGTGCCCGCCAACTGAATGCATCCGTCAAGGACATCAACGCCCTGGAGATCCGGCTGTATAGACGCCCCCTGCTCCAGCGCATGTTTGGGATGCTCAAGCGCTGACCTGCCGGATGCACACAAAAAAACAGGACTTCCCGGTTGAGGCCTCCGCGCCTTGCTGTTCCCATGGCAGCGGGTTGGTCGTTTTCCCATCCAAACCACGGAGATCCCCGCCGTGATTGTCTGGTTGTTCCTTTCCATCGTTGCCTTTCTTCAGGCCCTCCTCCTCGGCGTGCTGGCCACCCTTTTCGTGCGGTGGCTTGGTCCTCGTGTGGGGTTGGTTGACCGCCCCAACCTGGCGAGGAAGCAACACACCCGCCCAACGCCACGAAGCGGTGGCATCGGGATTTTTTTCGCCTTCTGGGTGACACTGCTGTTCAACCTGTTTCTGGCGGCAACGCTGGTTCCCCAACTTGGGTTTCTTCCCGAATCTGTTCGAATCCTGGCAGGAAACATCGCCCATCGCGAGTTGGAACTCCTCGGACTTTTTCTCGGCTCCTCGATCATCTTTGTCCTCGGTGTCCTGGATGATTTTTACGATCTTCCCCCCCTCCTTCGTCTTGCAATACAGATCCTCGCGACGGTTCCCCTGGTGGCATGCGGGATCGTGCTGAAGGTCTTCCTGCCGCCGCTCCTTGCCGTCCCGCTGACGATGGCGTGGGTGGTTTGCCTGACCAACAGTTTCAACTTCCTCGACAACATGAACGGCCTGACCAGCGGTGTGACGGTGATCATCTGCATGGTGCTGGCGCTGATGGCGGCGCTGTCGAGCGAGTACTACATGCTGCTGATCTTTGCCCTTCTCGGCGGGGCGGTCATGGGGTTCTGGCTGTTCAATTTCCCCCGCGCGAGTGTCTTCCTCGGCGATTCGGGAAGTACCCA
>JAFIGB010000326.1 GCA_020831705.1 Candidatus Sumerlaeia bacterium
CACCCGGGGGGGGGGGGACCACCAGCTGGTGCCGCCGGGGGCGGCGGGGGTGGCAGGATCGGCGAGATGGAGGGTGACGGTGACTCCATTTTTCACAAGGAGGCTGCGAAGTTCCCGGTGCTGGCGCTCGGCCAGGGCCGCCACATCATCCCCACCCGCATGCTGGAAGGCGTTGTCAGTGGAGGTCTCGCTGTTGAACCGGAAATCATTGGGCGCGACCATCAGGACGTGACTGGCGTTGTAAACGGCGGTTTTTTCGATGGGTAACTGGGGCATGGGGGCTGCTCCCGGGCATTTTGGACTCCAACGGGGATCCTAGCACCCCTTCAAAGGGGGGAAACTTGGTGCGAACGCAGGGTTTTCCGTGAGGTTGTGGGTTTCCTGCCCGGCCTTAGTAAATAATCGTTGACTCACAAAACCTGATTCATGTTTCCTTCCCTTGCCCATGGAGCAATGACCGGGCAGGTATACTCCCGGAAGTATGGGGGGTTATATCCCAGACAGGGAAAAGGACGATGACAGGAACAGGCAATGGAGGGGAATTGATCAACGACGACGCCCCACACAAGGATGGCATGCGCACGTATATCGCCATGGTGGGAACGATGTTCCAGGGCGCCTTCAGCGACAACGTCTTTCGTTTTATCATGACGATGCTTGTGCTCGATGTGGCCAACGAGATGGCGGCCACTTCGGAGGAGGGCATCCTCCTCGGGGCGCGCTACCAGCTATACATCGGCCTGGCGCTGGCGCTCCCCTGGATTCTCGCCGCGAACGTGGCGGGGTGGATGAGCAACCGGTTTTCGAAGTCCCGGGTGACCCAGGCCACGAAGGTGATGGAAATCGGTGTCATGGGTGTGGCCTGTCTGGCGCTGGGAATGGGGAGTGTGTGGTTCGGCATCCTGACCTTTTTTCTGATGATGCTCCAGTCGGCATTTTTCGGTCCCTCGAAGTACGGCATTCTGCCGGAAATCCTGGCGAAATCGCGGGTAACGTGGGGCAACGGCGTCATGCAGGGGTGCACCTTCTTCGCCATTATTCTCGGCACCATCGTGGGACCGTGGCTATACGGCGAGTTCAAGGAGGTGCTTTGGGTGACGGGGCTCCTGCTGGTTGGTTGTGCGACGGTGGGCCTGGTGACGAGCATGGCCATGGCGCCGGTGCCGGCGGCGAACCCGAAGGAGAAGCTGGATATCAATCCCTTCGCGCCGCTGGTTCGTTACGGGAAGCAGATCCTGATCCATCGCGGGCTGACGGCAACGATGCTGGCGAACACGGTTTTCTGGTCGGTGGGACTGATGTTGCAACTGGCGGCGATCCAGATCCTGAAGAACATCATGAAGCTTCCCGATGCCCAGGTGGGCTTTGGTCTCGTTCCCATCGTGGTGGGGAACGGGGTGGGGTGTTTTCTGGTGGGGATGCTTTGCCGGAAGAATATCAAGCTTTGGCTTGTTCCCATTGGCGGCTTTTTCATCGCCCTGACGGGGATGTTGACCTGGATGGTGACCCCTCTTGCGGGAACGATCGAGGCAAACGGCGGGGAATTGCCCGGCCAACTGGTTTGGGGGATCCCGCTGGCGATGGGTTTGGTGGGTTTGAGTTGCGGGGCGTATGTTGTTCCGCTTCAATCATATATCCTTGGCGCGTCGCCCTCGGAGTATCGCGGTGGCATCTGGGCGACGGGCAACATGTTGACGGCGGTGGGCTGGATAATCGGCTCGCAGGCCTTCGACATGATCATGAATCT
Organism: Candidatus Sumerlaeia bacterium; assembly: GCA_020831705.1. GTDB lineage: Bacteria > Sumerlaeota > Sumerlaeia > SLMS01 > SLMS01 > JAFIGB01. The sequence continues at coordinate 1,748 of JAFIGB010000326.1, forward strand.
TCGGGGAAATCCCGGGGATGTGTTCCTTGCCGGTGGACTGGTTGTCTTTTTGGCGGCAATCGTGACCGGTATCTTTTTCCGTGAACTGTTCAGCGGGGCCGTGCCCCGTCAGATGACCAACGAATAATTAGGAGGCAGATCCGATGGTGAAGAATCTCGTACGGCTTTTCATAGCAACCGTCTTTCGCATCCTGTATCGAGTGGACCTTTCCGGGGTGGAGAACGTTCCCAGCCGGGGCGGTGTCCTCCTGGTGGGCAACCACCAATCATATCTCGACGCCGTGGTTGTGGGGCTTTCCACGCCGCGCAACCTGACGTTCATCATCCACCGCAAGATGTACAACCACCCCCTGGTGTGGCCCATCGCGCGGATGTGGCGGACGATTCCCATCGATGCCGAGGCATCGCCACGGGACCTGATTACTGCCCTGCGGGATGCCTCCTCCCGCATCAAGGACGGCGAGGTCGTGTGTATCTTCGCCGAGGGCCAGCTGACACGGACCGGCAACCTCCTCCCCTTCAAGCGGGGGGTCGAGCGCATCATGCGCGACTCGGACGCCGTGATGGTCCCCTTCTGTATAGACGGCCTGACACAAAGTTGCTGGGGGCGGCCATGGGGCAAGTTGAAGGTTCCACGCCCGCGGCTGCACCGCCGTCCGATCCAGATGCGATTCGGGAAGCCGATGAAGGAGGGCACCCCCGTCCATGTCGCCCGCCAGCAGGTGTCGCTGCTGCTGACGGAGGCCTTCGAGGCACGCCGGGAGTTCGCCAGGCCGCTCCACGAAACGGCAATCAGGGCGCTGCGCTGCCATCCCCTGCAGAAGCGCTACACGGACCACAACACGCCGAAGGCGATTCCGAACTACAAGGCGCTCGCGGCGGTGGTTGTCCTTGGGGAAAAGCTCAAGCCCCATTGGGGGCGGGAGAAATGCGTCGGCCTGCTCCTACCCCCGGCCATTGGAAGCATGGCGATCAACATCGCCGCCCTGACAGCGGGGCGCGTGCCGGTGAACCTGAATTACACCGTCGGGCCGGATACGATGGAAAAAATCTGTGACAATGCGCGGATTCGTGTCGTGATCACCTCCCGGGAATTCGTGGAGAAGATCCGCATGAAGCTCCCCGACCACCTGAAGGTCGTCTATACGGAGGACATCCGCGACTCGGTGACCTCCCGCGACCGGCTCCACGGGATGCTGCGGGGGATGTTCCTGCCGATCCGCGACCTGGAGCGCCACCTTGGCCGGAAACGCCGTGCGCGACTCAATGACGTGGCGACGCTGATATACAGCAGCGGCTCCACGGGGGTACCGAAGGGGGTGATGCTGACCCACTGGAACGTCCTGAGCAACATGCTGGGGACGGTGCAGGTCTTCCGGCTGAACAAAAAGGACCGCCTTCTCGGTGTTCTTCCCTTCTTCCATTCCTTTGGATATACGGTGGGGATCTGGCTGCCCTTTGGTGCGGGCATCCCCGTTTCCTATTACCCGAACCCGCTGGATGCCCGGGCGCTTGCCGACATTACCCGGAGGGACCGTGTGTCGATCATCTTCGGCACGCCGACGTTCCTGTCCTCGTATTCCAGGCGGTTGATGGGTGGTGAGTTTGGATCCGTCCGCGCCGTTGTCACCGGGGCGGAGAAGCTCCGTGACTATATTGCGGCGAACTTCAGGGAAACATTTGGCATCGAGCCGCGGGAGGGATTCGGCTGCACGGAGACCTCCCCGGTCGTCTCCATCAACTGCGAGCACTTCCGCGAAACGGGCCTTTACCAGAAGGGCCACAAGCCGGGAACCATTGGCCTGCCCATTCCCGGTGTTTCGACCCGGATCATGGATATAGACACGGGCGAGGAGCTTGCACCCGGCAAGGAGGGCATGTTGCAGGTCAAGGGGCCGAACATCATGAAGGGCTACCACCGCATGCCGGACAAGACCGCCGAGGCCATCGTCGATGGCGGCTGGTATGTCACCGGCGACGTGGCAAAAATCGACGAGGAAGGCTTCATCACCATCACCGACCGCCTGTCGCGGTTCAGCAAGGTGGGCGGCGAGATGGTCCCCCACATCCGCGTGGAGCAGGCCCTCCAGGAGGCAATCTCCCTCAACGAGCAGGTCTTTGCCGTCACGGGCATCCCCGACAAAAAGAAGGGCGAACGCCTGGTCGTTCTATACACCGTGGAAAAGGACGAGGCACGGAAAGCCTGCGACGAGCTCCCGAAGATGGGCGTTCCCGGAATCTGGCAACCCCGCTTTGCCGACTTTATTTATGTCGAGGAAATTCCCATCCTCGGCAGCGGCAAGATGGACCTGAAGCAGTTGCGCCAGATCGCCCTGGAACACTTCGGCGAGGAGAAGTAACGCGATGTATATAATGGTCCACAACTTCCCGGTCCACACGTCGACATCCCCCTTGCGTCTATTTCATGGGCGCGGCAGCCTCACTTCACATGCCACACCCCCGGAGAGAGAACCACGCCGGGAACACCCCGAAGGATTTTGGATGAACGGAAAAGCATGAAAATCTGTCTGGTGGGAACAGGGCCCTGGCCGCTGGAGGATGGCGCCATCATTACGGGGCCGGGGATTCGCTTGCGCCAGTTTCTCGAACCTCTTGTGGCCGGGCGCCATGATGTCGTTGCCCTCCTTCTGGAAGGGGAACGGCGCCACGGTGTCCCCATCGGAATTGCCCATGCCGCCGAGGCCTTTTCCCCCGAGGAAATTCTGGACCCCGCCCGACTGGCCTCCGAAATGGACCTGAGCTTCACCGACGTGGTCATGGGGGTCGGATCCCTCATGCCGGCCACCGCTGCGGCGCGTCTGGCGCACCATCTCGATGTTCCCTGCTGGATCGATTTCTTCGGGGATCCCATCGCGGAGCTGCACGCCGCCCAGCTCCGCCAGGGGGGAACGCCGGACAACGCCGCCCGCGATCATATCTGGAAGCTTATGCGCGAAGCACTTCTGGCCGGGGACGCCTTTTCCACCGTAAGCGAACCCCAGCGCCACGCCCTCATGGGGCAACTTGGCCTTCTGGGGCGCTTTGGGAACAACTGGACGGTCTGCAAGCGGCTCCATGAAATTCCCTGCGGTGTGCCGGATCACTGGACGACCCCGGGGGGCCTTCCCGACTTCCCCGTGATCCTCCGCGACAAGGGCCTCAACGAGCGCACCCGCTACGTTTTCTTCGGCGGAAGCTGGAATGTCTGGCTGGATGAAAAGACCATGGCGCGGGCGCTGCATACCGCCCTCAGTGACGACCCCGAGCTGCATTTTGTCTGTTGCGGGATTCCCACCGGCCCCGCCGGGGATCAAATCCGCACCAACCTTTTGCGCGACCTGGACGATCATCTTTCAGCGGGGAGGGTTCACGAAATCGCCCCTCAGCATCTTGATGCTTAAAGCTCGCTCCTCGCCTGTGCGGGTGCCTGCATCTCCCTCGACCGCCCAATTCCCGAGGCGGAACTGGGAAGCCGCAATCGGCTCCTGGCGATGGTGCGCTGGGGTGCCCGTCCCGTTGTCTCCCTGGCGGCCGGGCTGGAAACGGTCCTTGTGGCGGAAGGGCTCGCCTCGGGCATCAGCGAGGGAAACTGGCAACGGGCCGCCAAGGAAATCATCGAAGGGTGCGCCAGAAGCCGTGAGCAACGGGAGGCGGATCGCCAGACCGGGTTGGAGTGGCTTCGCACCGTCGTGTTCCAGCGGACGATGGAACCCGTCTTGCGGTGGCTTGCCGAGGGGGCGCCGCGATGGGCCGCCGTGGAGCAGGAAGGGCTGGTCGACAGGTGGGCCAGCTTCCCCGCCGACCCCTCGAAGTTATTTGAGGGCGATGGCAAAAAACGGGGATGGAGCCTTTGGCCCGGGCGGTAAAATGTCTGCTTGCGGCCCGGTTAAGCCCCTTTAAAATATCGCTGCAAGAATCAATTCCATTGGAGAATTCAATGTCCCGGATAAAACTACTCCCCGTGTTCGGTTCCTTTCTGCTGGCCACGGGTTTACTCGCCACGGGTTGCGGGCACTTCTCGTCGGGATCCGCCGCCCCTGCTCGTGATGGCTCGCTGGTGGTTTCGAAAGACAGTATCGAGGCGGCGGTAAGCCAGGTGAAGCCCTCGCTGGTTCGCATTCGTGTTGTCTCGCCCGTGTACCGTGATGGGCGCGAAATGAAGTCCATTTCCTTTGGCAGCGGCACCATCATCTCCGAGGATGGATTCGTGGTGACCAATCACCACGTTGCCGGTTCCGCCATCCAGTTGACAGCCACCCTGGCCAATCGCGAGGAGGTCGGCGCCACTCTTGTGGGTACCGACCCCGCCACCGACATTGCCGTGATCAAGCTCGATCCCCTTCCCGACGGGTCGCCCTACCCCGTGGCCCGCTTTGGGGATTCCGATTGCATGGCCGTTGGTGATCCGGTGCTGGCGCTTGGTTCGCCGCTTTCCCTTTCCCAGTCGGTCACCCTTGGCATCCTGAGCAATGCGGAGATGGTCACACCGCCGAGTTTCGGCCGGGGATATCGGTTTGAACTCGACGGGGAGGACGTCGGTCGTCTCGTACGCTGGTTCGGCCATGATGCAGTGATCTTCCCGGGGAATTCCGGCGGACCACTGATCAACCTCAACGGTGAAATTATTGGTGTGAACGAAATCGGCATGGGGCTCGGCGGGGCGATCCCGGGAAACCTTGCCCGTTCGGTCACCATGGAACTGATTGAGATCGGTTACGTCAGCCGCGCTTATTTTGGGATTGATAGCCAGCGCATCCTCCGGGGATCGGACCTGCGCAAGGGCATCCTTGTGGCCTCGGTCAACCCCGACTCCCCCGCCGAGGAAGCCGGACTGAAAACCGGCGACATCATCCTTGAAATTGAGGGCAATGAACTGGAGGGCCGCTTTGAGGAGGACCTTCCCGGCATCAACAACTTCCTCGCAACGCGGACCATTGGCCGGACCATTCCCATGAAGATCCTCCGCAACGGCGAGGAAACCACCCTGCAGATCACCCCCGTTGAACGGGAATCCGCCTTCGTGCCCGGAAGGGAATTGCGCGAATGGGGCATGACCGCACGCAACATCAACCGTTGGACCAACATGCGCATGGCCCGGGAAAAGGATGGTGGCATCCTTGTCACCTCGTCGCGATCCGGAGGTCCCATCGCCCGTGGCCGTCCCGAACTGCGCGGGGGCGACCTGATCGTGTCGGTGGATGGAAACCCGATCAATAATGTCGAGGACCTGGTGGAATTCACCAGGGAGAAAGCCCCCGGCCGCGAGGGTTCCTTCGCACCGGTTCTCGTGGAATTCGAGCGCGAAGGCGAGACGATGCTCAGCGTTGTCGAGATCGGTATAGACGCGCTGCAATCCGCCGGGCGGGAGGTCCAGCGAGCCTGGTTGCCCCTGGAAACCCAGGTGGTGACACGGGAGATTGCGCGGCAACTTGGCGACGAGGCCCTCATGGGCGTCCGCGTGACACGGGTCTACGAGGAAAAACCGGAGGATTTCCCCTTCCATGTGGGGGACATCATCACCCACATGGATGGTGATCGGGTGGAGGCGGCCCGACAGGAGGACGCCGATCTTTTCCGCACCCTCATCCGCCAGTATAGACGCGGCATGGAGGTGGATTTCCGCATCCTGCGCAATGGCGAGGTGGAGGAGATGACGGTGCCGCTTCTTGCCTCGCCACCCCAAACACGGGAGATGAACCGCCACCGTGATCTCGACTTCGAGTTTACCGTCCGCGAGGCCAGCTTCAACGACCGCCATCGCCACACCCTCGTGGGTGAGGAATTCAGTGTCATCATCGACGGTGTCACCAGTGGCGGATGGGCAAGTGTCGGTGGGCTTGGCGTTGGCGATGCGATTCTTGAGGTCAACGGCGTGAAGATCACGACCATCGACGACCTCGTCGAACAACTAGACAAGGCCCGGGAGGAGAAGGCACCCTGGGTTGTCATATTGGTGCGCCGTGGAAGCTCACGGACGTTCCTCGAAATTGAAACCTCCTGGTGAACCGGGTTCCCACCCGCACCGGAAACAACCAGTCCAGACAACGAAAGGACGTCTTCCAATGATCAACTCCAAGGGCCGCACGGCACTTACTTCTGCAGCAATCCTCGCCATGGGACTTCTCCTGGTTCCGGCAATCGGCCAGGCTGACCCACGGTCACACATGCGCAAGGTCATCGAGGAAAAGGGCGATGCGGTCATCCGCGTGGAAATCGTTCAGAATATCAAGCAGTCCTATCAGGGCCAGCAGTACGAACAGGAACGCAAGTCGGAGGTAAACGGCTTCTTCGTCAGCGAGGACGGCCTTCTTGTCACCACACTATCCACCGCGGACCAGGGGCAGTTTTATTCCAGCTTTACCGAGGGCGAGGATTCGCTCGTCACCCAGGTGCGCGCCGCGAAGTACATCCTCGCCGACAATACGGAAATCCCGGCTGCCATCGTCCTGCGCGACACCGACCGCGACATCGTCTTCTTCAAGCCCCTTGAGGAGCGGGACGAGCCCTACGTTCACTTCGAGCTGACAGAAACGGACCACCCGAAGATCCTTGAGGAAACTTTCACCCTGGCCCGCATGAGCCGCATCGCCCGCCGTACACTCCTCGGCATGAGTGGCGAAATACAGGGCGTCATCACCCGCCCGCGCGCGTATTACATTCCCCATGGGGAACTGGGCAGCTCGGGCACCGGCACCCCGATGTTCAACAGCACCGGGGAATTGATCGGCATGGGCGCGACCTACCTCTTTCCCGGTGGGCGCTCCGCTGTCGGTGAGCAGGACGAAAGCATGCTCTTCATCATCACCCCGATTATAGACATCCTCGACATCCTTGAGGACGCCATGGAGGCAACTCCCGAGGCAACCTTCGAGGAGGATTTTGAGGAAGAGGAAACGGCGGAACCGGAGGAGGAGGACGCCTACTGACGTCCGGCACGCACTTCCCCAAACCATCATGGCCCCACATCGCGCTTCTCGACGATGTGGGGCCATTCCTTTGCCCATATTCCAACAAGTACTTTACACGCGCTTTTTCTTGTTCCGGGCGTAATCGGCGAAAATGAACTTGCCGAGGCTGTCCAGCGTCGCGAAATAAGCCCGCCCCTTGTTGGCCTGGGTCATTGTATCGACGAATTCCTGCAGGTAGGGATCGCTGGTAATCATGAAGGTGGTCAGGGTGATTCCCTTGCGGCGAAGGTGGGCCGCCTCGTTGACGGTTTGCGCCACGATTTTGGGATCCAGCCCAAAGGGGTTCTTGTAAAGCATGCCCCCCTCCCAGATGGCGGAGGGCTTGCCGTCGGTGATCATGAAGACCTGCTTATTGGCCTGCTTGCGCTTTTGGAGGATCTTGAGCGCCGCCTGGAGGCCCGCCTTGGTGTTCGTGTGGAAGGGGCCATTGTCTATACGGGCAACCTTCGATACCTCCACCGGAACCGCATCATCCCCGAACAGCACCACGTCGATGACATCCTTGGGATAACGCTGGTTGATATACTCAATGAGCGCCATGGCGACCTTCTTGGCGGGGGTGATTCGGTCCTCGCCGTAAAGCGTCATTGAGTGGCTGATGTCGATGAGGATCACCGTGGCGCAGGAGGTCAGGTGTTCGGTCTCGTGGGTCTCAAGGTCGTCCTCCTCCAGGGAGTCAACCATGCCACCGGACCGCAGAAGCGCATTGCCGATGGAGCGGGTAAAGTCGATGTCCTGAACGCTGTCACCAAATTCCCAGGGCCGTGTTTCGGGGAGCCGCTCCCCTCCCGCGCCCGGATGGGGAACGGGGTGGTTGCCGGACATGTCCTTGCGCAGGCCGGCAAAGACCTCCTCGAAAGCGGCCTTTTGAATTTCCATGTCCCCCTTGCGTGTGGGGGAAAACCGCCCCGTGGAGGTATTTTCCTGAATGAGTCCCTGGTCCTCCAGATACTCGCGAAACTCCTCGAAGCTGATGCCGGTTTGCTCCTCAATATGGTTCATCTCCCAGATGCGTTCCATGTGTTCGAGGGCGGCATTGACATCCTGGGAGGTGCGGTTAAGCAGCTCCAGAAAGAGGTCCGTCAATTTCTTGCGATTGATATCCCTGAAGAATTCGGGATCCAGCGATTCGTAGCGAACAATCATCTCAGGTCACCCCCGTGGACTCCGTACCTTCAAAGCAAGTTGCGGGACAACTCCCCACCGGCCCTTTATGGCTCGAAGGGAATGCGATGGCGCCGGAGGATCTTGTGAATCACCCCACGGCATTCATGACAAAGAAGAAAACGATGGGTTTCGTGGACCTGATCGACCGCCTCCTCCACCTGCTCGGGGCTCATGCCCTCCAGCATGTCGACAATCTCATTCCACGCATCCTGACCGGCGCTTTCCAGATCCTCCTCTGAAATTTCCAGAACAGAGGGAGCCTCGGCACGCAGCGTCACATCCATCTCGTAGAGGGTTTCCTTATCGGCCACCCATCTACCGCACTGGTCGCAAACCCGTTCCCGTGCCATGGATCAACCAAGCAGGAAGCTGGGCAGGAGAAGGAATAAAGTCAGAATGAGCCAAATCAGAAGGACGGCAGGAAGGATATAGATGAGGTTCTCGCGGCGGAACCTGCGAAACAGTTGGCGGGCCTGCTCCAGATGCTCCCCGCCGGTTGCCTTCAGGATCCGGAAGTGCTGCCACGCCTCATGCCACCGGATCGACTTCAATGCAATGAAGTACAGCCACAAGCGCGCGTTGTCACTTGCAGTACCGGGCATCACGACTGCCTCGCGGAAGAAAGGTGCGAACTCATGGAGGCGGCCGCATTCCAGGGCACTCGCCCCAAGATTCACCACGGCTCGTTCATGACCCGGAACCTCGTGGAGGAGCCGCGCCCAATACTTGGTCGCTTCATGATGCTGGCCAAGGCGTTGGTTAATTTCCGCCAGGGTTTCCAGCAACTCGTTGGTAACCGGCCCGATCTGGTGGGCCCGTGTTGCGGCCACAAGGGCCTTGTCCAGTTCGTTGAGATTGATGTGAACCTGGGCAATGTTGAAGTGGAGAACGAACTCATCATCGAAGTGCTCACGGGCGGCGAGGAGGAGATCGCGCGCTTCGACGAAGGAACCCATAATGATCAGGCAGCTGGAATGATCATACCAGCCCTAGGAAACCCTTTGGGCAAATTCATTGACCCGGCGGATGCAGGTGGCAGACCCATAGAAGTCCTAAATATC
>JAFIGB010000328.1 GCA_020831705.1 Candidatus Sumerlaeia bacterium
CACCCGGGGAGCCAAATCTCTCTTGACCACAGGAGGGCCCCTGGACTTCACTCCTCGTCCCTCCCGGTGGGGGTATAGCTCAGCTGGTAGAGCATCAGGCTGGCAGTCTGAGGGTCAGCGGTTCGAATCCGCTTACCTCCACCATCTTTCTCCCGAATTCACCCCCCAACAAGCGCCCCGCAAGGGCGCTTATTTTGATTTTGCGCCCGGGAAATACTCCGGGGCTCGATGGCGACATGGTTTTTTCGTGGATCTTGGCGTAAATACCTCACAGCAACGTCGTTGCTGGGTGATTAGGGTTCTGACCGTGACGTTCGTTCCGGGGTTCATCCCGGGTGAACGGATCACGACTTCAGAAAAAGGAGCCACACATGTTTTCCACCACTGCAGCACTCACCAGGGGAACACACATTTCCGCGTTTGTCGCTACTGCCGTTCTTATCGGCGGTACTTTGGCCGTGGCGAATTCCTCCCGGGGGGCAACGAATGAGGAAGCCGATACCGAGAAGGCAGCCCCGACCCTGATGGCGGTGAAGTTCCATGCCGACTGGTGCGGACCGTGCCAACGGATGAAGCCCGTCCTTGAAGAGGTCAAAGGGAGTTACGCAGAAAGCCAGGTCCTGTTTGTCACGCTTGATCTTACCGACAAGAAGTCGAGCCACCAGGCAGCACTCCTTGCATCCGCTCTTGGTCTGGACGAACTTTGGGCCTACAATGCAGGCAGCACAGGGAGATTGTTCCTCGTTGACGCGTCCGAAAAGTCTATCAAGGATACGATAACCGTGGCCCACTCAGCGGAAGACATCGGGGAGATCCTTGACGGTCTGAAGTGATGGCATGGGACAAATGAAAGCGGAATGAGCAACAAGCACTTGAGGAAACCGTCCGGAGACAATGTGAGGTCCCTGCTTTTCTTCGTCCGCTGGCCCGAGCCGGGGGTTGTGAAAACCCGGCTTGCTGCCACGGTCGGTGCGGAGGAGGCGTGCCGGATTCACCGTTTTTGTGCCGTTCGATCCTTTCAAAATGCGCGATCACTTTCGGGCGTGAATCTGATTGTGTGCGGCACGGGGGCCCCTGAGGGTCACTTCAGAGACTGGTTGCCGGGTGCCGACGAATATATCGCCCAGCCTGCGGGCACTCTTGGGGATCGACTGGAACATCTCTTTGGCCACGCCCACCAGTTTTCCACCGCCGGAGTTGCGGCGATCGGATCCGATGCCCCGCTCCTTGGAGCGAATGATATTGCCGGGGTGTTTGACGTCCTCGCCAACCACGATGCTGCCTTTCTACCGGCGAAGGATGGCGGATATGCCCTTGTCGCAACGGCACAATTTCAACCGATGATTTTCCGTGATATACCCTGGAGCAGCCCCAACACCCTGAAGGCGACGTTGGAAACCTGTCAGAACCTGGGGTTGACATTTTTTATCGGCACCCCCCAGCAGGACATCGACACGGAAGCCGATTGGCTGGAGGTTGCTCCCCAATTGGGAGGGGCACATCACACCAATTAGTTGGCGTCTATACGGATGCCCTGCTGTCACTGCGCACATCCAAAACAAACATGACATGACGATGAAGGCCCCTGGACAGGTGGCGTTTCTTTCGCAGAATCAACCCACGATTTCTGAAGAGTTCCTCCCACTCTTGGTCCCGGCGAAAGTGCAGGGCCACGGGTATGAGACACCGGCTGCGCAGGGCATTCACAATGGTGTCAAGGGTCCAGAGCAGCCAGCGCCCGGGAAGAAACCGGTATGTGGACTCGGTGACAATCAGCCTCCTGCTGCTGACACGGATTGCCTCGTCCAGGACGGTCTCGGGTGACTTGCAGTGGTGCAGTGTCAACATGACCAGGACGGTGTCGAACGCATCATCCTGGAAGGGGATGCTGGTGCCGTTGTATATCCGGTGGGGAAGGCTGGTCCTGTTAAGGTCCACAACGTCGATGAGCTGCACATCATGGCCGTCCTGCTTGCTCAAAAGGTCGCCAATCCATCCCTCCGCGGCCCCCACGTCGAGGACGCGGGGCCCGAGGACATGGGGACGTATTGCCAGCCAGCTTCTACGGGAGGCGCCCTTCAGCATTTGGTCCGCATCCCTCCCGGGCAGGCGTTTCTCATGTGCGGGCTTCTCCAACCCCATCTCCGGGATGTGATTCACCGTCCGTTGCTGGCACGGCATCATTTAATGCCTTCCGTGCGGTCATGGTGATATACACCGTGACGATTGCGGTGGCGATGAGGCCGACAATCCGCATTGCCCATTCCGCGGGCCCTGCTCCCCCGGTTCCCGCCGCAGCGGCCGCCGCATCACCGGCAATGGCACCGATATAGACATATAGAAGGGTGCCGGGCATCATGCCGATCCAGGAGGCAAGGGCATAATGCCAGAACGGGATGTTGGTCAGTCCGTAGGCGTAATTAATCAGATTGAAGGGAAATATCGGGCTGAGGCGTGTGAGAAAGACAATCTTCCATCCCCTGGCACCCACGGCACGGTCGATGGCGGCGAACCGGGCATTGCCGGCGACCCTGGCCTCGATCATGCCCCGCGCAAAGAACCGCCCCAACAGGAAGGCCACACACGCTCCCACGGTGCTACCCACGGAGACCGCGATGAATCCACCAACTACTCCAAAGACCGCCCCGCCGCCCACGGTGAGGATGAATCCGGGGAGAAAAAGTACGGTGAAGATCGCGTATATCATGGCGAACACCGCATATCCCACGAAACCAAGCCCCTCGATCCATTCCAGGGCCGCCAGCGCGTATTCCTTCACCGGCAATGTAAATGCAGCCAGAAGAAGCCCAACGACAATAATCGCGCCGATGGTTGCCTTCCACATAAGGGAGTTCGAGCCATTGGGGCGGGTCACTGAATCAGCCATGGTCCGCCTCCAGTTCCCTCGTGGGTGGTTCCAGGCCCGCAAATCCGAAAAGGCGCTTCAACCACTTCCGTGTCCTCGTGGTGAACAATTTCCCGCCAAGGTGGGTGGAAATTGCCCGCTTGTTAATTTCTGCAAGGGAGGGATATGCGTGGGTCATTCCTGAAAGTTGCGTGGCAGTCACCCCCGTATTGATGGCGACGACGAACTCGTGGATCAACTCCCCCGCATGGGGACCCACAATCTGGGCGCCGAGAATTTTCCCGCCGCGAAGGCCGAATAGTTTTGGCGCTTCAATGATGACCTTCACCTGGCCGACATCGCTTCCCTCGGCCATGGCCCGGTCATTCTCTGCGAATGCGGCCCGGGTGACTATATGCTCGATGCCCTGAGCTTTCGCCTGGGCCTCGGTGATCCCGACACTTGCCAGTTCCGGCTCGGTGTAGGTGCACCAGGGGAACACCTTGTAGTTCGTCTTCGCCGGTAAATGGAAGATGGCAGACTTGATGAAGGTTCCCGCCTCAAGTCCCGCCGCATGGGTGAACATAAGTCCACCGGTGACATCACCGACTGCATAAATGTGGCGTCTACTCGTCCGTTGAGATTGATCCACCTCGATGCCCCGCGCCGTGTACTTCACGCCCGCATTTTCAAGGCTCAGGGAATCCACGTTTGGCTGTCTTCCCGTTGCGAGGAGAATTTCGTCCACATCTACGAGCAACTCACCCCGCTCACGCTCAATATGGAGTTGTCTGGTGCCATCCTCCATCCTGACCACGCCACTGACCTTTGACTTTGTGAGAATTTTCACACCGTCCTCTTCGAGGCACCGACTGACAACCTGCGACAACTCCTGATCATCCTTGCCGAGTATCCCCGACCCGGTTTCGATCAGGGTGACGTCGACGCCCAGTTGGCAGTGAGCGAACGCCATTTCCGTCCCGATGGGGCCTCCCCCAATAATGGCAAGTCGCCCGGGCAGGCGGGGCATGGAGAAAATCCCCTCATTGGTGACAAAACCTGATTCCCTGAGGCCGGTTATCGGTGGGATGGCAGCCCGCGAGCCTGTTGCGATGACAACGAGCCTGGCTGTGACAGTTCGTCCCCCAGTCTTGATCGTATGGGGATCATCAAAGGAGGCGTAATCCTCGATCACATCCATCCCCATGGCCCGGAACCAATCGGCGTGCTCGTGTTCCCGAATCCGATTTTGAACGCTATCGATTCGATTTTTGATGGCATCATAATCAAAACTCACCTGCGATGATTCGATTCCGTAACGGCATGAGTGCTTGACTGTTCGGGCCACTTTGGCAGCCTTCAGAAGCGCCTTGCTGGGAACGCAACCGTGATTGAGGCAGTCGCCACCGAGTTGCCCCCCGTTGATCAGCACCACCCTGAGACCGAGCTTGGTGGCACCCACTGCCGCAGTCAGGCCGCCAGACCCTCCACCGAGGACCACCAGATCATAATCGAACCGGTTGTTTTTGGACATTCTGGTCAGACTCCTTGAGTTTGGTTCTCCGTTTGCTGGAGAGCACCGATAGAGGGAAGGTAGTTTGGCAATCGCCCCAGTGGTTGTGAACCATTTACCATTGATGGAGTAAACATGTCGATGACCAACCTCAGCACCAAGCTTTGGCATATTCAGCAATGCCCCCTTTTCGAGGCGATGTCGACAGAAGAGAAGGCCGCCGTTGGGTCCGCCTCGGAGATGATTGAGCTTCCCAAGAATAAGGTGATCCCACCGCCTCCTGCATCTGATCCCTCCCTGTATGTCGTCAAGAAGGGGCATATTCAACTTTCATACACCGACTTGTCGGGAAAGGAAGCCGTGGTGATCCTCCTCGGCCCCGGTGATGTCTTTGGTTCCCTCGATCCCGAGGAGGCACCCTTTGGGGAGCATTGCCGAACAGTGAGCGATGCATGCATCTGCCGCATCAGTCAGTTTCGATTTGATGGGCTCCTGCGGAAATATCCCGATCTTGCCTACCGGCTGACGAAATTCTCCATGCTCCGCATCAACAGGCTTCAGGTCCGTCTCGCCGAGATGATGATGCGCCAGGCAGATCAACGCCTGGCCCTGGCCCTCCTTGACCTTGATAGACAGGTGGGAAGGGAGCTCCCGGATGGGAGGAAAAAGCTCGGATTGTCCCTGACCCATGCCGACCTGGGAAAACTGATTGGAACCTCCCGGGAAATGGTCAGCATCTTGTTCAAGAAATTCCGCGAGAAAAATCTGGTCGAGGTCGAGAAGGGCTGGATATACCTCGTCGATTGTGAAGCCCTTCGAAGACTTGCCGACAATCAGGAACCATGAACCAGCGAAGGCCGTCTGATATCCCCACCGTATCCGTGATCATCCCGACACTGGATGAGGAACGGAATATACGGGGTGCGATTCGAAACGCCATGCGCTCGGGTGCGCACGAGGTCATTGTCGTGGATGGCATGAGCAGGGACCGGACGGTGCCCCTCGCCCGCCGTGCTGGCGCCCGAATCGTCACCGTTCCCCGGGGTGTGGGCCGTGCTTCCCAAATGAACGCCGGAGCTGAAGTGGCAACCGGCGATGTCCTGCTCTTTCTGCATGCCGATACCCGGCTAAAGCGAAATGCCCTCCGATCAATGCAACGTTCCGTCGCCAACGATACCGGATTGATCGGTGGTGGGTTTCATCGGAAATTCCGAAGCCCCTCAAAATTTCTGGCGTTCACTTCGGAATTCGGGAACTACCGCGCCGCCCACCTGGGCTGGTTTCTTGGTGATCAGGCCATCTTCGTTCAGCGGGAATCTTTTCATCGCATTGGTGGATATACAACGACCGCCCAATTTGATGATCTTGAGTTCAGTTCCCGACTTCGCAAAGCGGGAGGAACAACACTCATCAGGCCCGGTGTTCTCACGTCCGCGCGGCGCTTCCAAATGGGGAAGGCCTCGGTTGCGATGAGGGATGCCGCCTCCATTACAATGTATATTTCCAGGGAATGGAGGCGCCGTCCGTAAGTGATTACGATGCCCAATCAGCCCTTCGGAGTGCATAGACACAGCAGTCGTCGTCCCCAAAGTAGCGGCGGTCTGTTTTCCTGAATCCGAGCTTTTCATAAAACCGATGCGCGCGCATGTGGCTTGCCAGGGGATCCACGAGGATCGTGTGGACTTCATCGTTGGCAAAGCAACGATTGATTGCCAGCCTCATCATCGTGGTGCCATGTCCCCTGCCAATACAGTCGGGTTCGCCGATCCAGATATCCAGAGCGCGATGGCCGGGGCCGATGTCCCCCCAGTAATGGCTGCTCTCAAGGCTGGGATCGATGATTTCCAAATACCCGATGGGGCGACCATCAAGCTGGGCAATGAGTTGCTCGCGCCATTCATGTTTGACAAGCAACTCGGTTTCCCACATCCAGTCATCATTTGTCGCCCCCGACTCGATCACATGGGGTTGCTTTTCCCACCCCCGCAATAACGCGCAGTCATCACTTGTTGCCGGACGAAGTGTAATCATGGAAGACCTGGTGGGTTGTTCCATTGGGAATTCCCCTTGTATAGACAGGTGTTACTCGTAAGCCCGGGTAATGTCGGCCCCGACGTAATAATGCCGGAGGATTTCCTCGAAGTCCTGGCCTGCATGGGCACGTCCCATGGCACCCGTCTGGCACATGCCGACACCGTGGCCATGACCGGCACCATGGATGGTAAAGCTGTCCGGGCGATCAGCCGGGCCATTCGGCTCAAAGACCACGGCGGAGCTTCGCAGCGCCGGAGACCATGTCCTGCGGATGGTGAGTTCGGGACCAACGGTGAGATTGCCGTTCTCGCCGATGAAGGTGATTTCCTTGAGCCGTGCGGATGGACCACGCTGGCCGGTTTCGATGGCAACTACCCGCCCGATGTCCTTCACTTCGGCTACAAAACCGGTGAGATCCTCAGCGGATGTCGTCACGGTCCAGCGGAAGTTGCCATGGGTGAAGGCGGGGATATCCGGATGTTTTTCCGAATTCACATAAACATTTGGACGAGACATGATCCAGGCTCGGGCATTTTCCTCCTCGCGCAGGTCCCCCGGTTCATCATCGGGATGGCCGTCGTAAACACCGTCCCAGACGGAGATTCCGCGATCCCGATGGGGCCAGACGTTGACAATGTCCTCCGTGAATCCACCCGCGTTGGAGCTGTAATAGGCGGGCAGGGGCATCCCATCCCAGGTGATGATCATGCCGCGCGTTTCCCGAATGGCGCGGTCGGTGTTTTCGGTGCTTCTCCCCGGACCGCGATAGACCTGACAATTGACATCGGCGCAGATATCATAACCCGGCCCGGCGTATGTCCTTTCGTGGATGGCGGAAAGGGCCTCCGCCCGTGCGGCAACGGCCTGGGCCTTCATGGCCTCCAAGGGGGCGGATATCCCGATTTCATAGGGAACAACACCACGCAGGTAGTTCTCCACGGGGAGAACATTAATGGCCCGGAGGGTTCCGTCACTTGCTGCATGAACTTCAAGGATCCCTGTATATTCGGGATTCTGGCGGGGTGTATCCCCGGTGGCGGCATTGCTGATTTTATAGACACCCTCGTAACCGGCGGGGACCAATCGCAATGCAGTCCCACGGGCTAAAAGTACCCCATCGCCGACGTGGTGTGCGGCAACGATTCCACCCACATTCGTGAAATGGATGATACCTTCCGCCACGACCGCAGTGCCGACACCGATCACGGCATTGCCGATGACCGCATCGTTGATGGCGTCCACCTGAAGCACCTCAGCCCCTTCCATGAGGAGCACCCGGATGTTTGGCTCGGTGGAGAAGTCGGGCCGGGTCTGTTTCGTGGTGCATGCCCCGAAAAAAAGGGGAAGCAACAGGATCATGAGAGGATTGATTCGAAGATTCATGGTCATTTTCTTTCAGCTTTTTTACCTACAGCTTGACGGTAACCCGCAAAATGGGGGGGGCAAGCCGAAGAAGACCACAGAAAAGAGGAACCCCCTCCGTCAAATGAGAGGGAGGGGGCCTGGGGGGGGTGATGTGACTGAAGGGAGGGCGGGAAGGGTTACTCGCCGGAACTGCGCATGGACCAACGGCGGGTATTGTAGGCAGCGACCGCCTCATCGTAGGAGACGCGCTCCCATGGGCCTTCGCGGACTTCCAGGAAGAGGGGCATTCCCGGGGGCGGCTGGCTTCCCTGAAGCCGGTTGTCCCAGTCGTAGTTACGACGGGGTGGCTCGTAGTAGTTATACCGACCACCATTCAATGTCCTGCCCCTTCTGATACTGCCAGTATGGTTCTTGGAAACGGCCAACTGGCTTTCCCAAAGGATGATCATGGATCCAAGGAAGTTGTGGTTTCTGCTCGACCAATTTTCCAGATAACGCATGACGTTATGGGCACCACCACTCTGTAGTGGACCGACCAACGGGTTAGTTTCGCCATTAATTGTCCGAATTTCCTCGTTATATTCACGAACACTGTACTTGAAGGCCGGAGGCGTGTTGCCCATGAGAAAGATGACATTGGTTGTTGTATGGCTGGCCCGTGGATGAAGATCACCCCTCCAGTCATATTGGATCTCATGGTTATTATGAGTTCTGACCCATGGACCCATCTCGCGGGTGTTGCCAGGCCCATATATGTATTCATTGTTGCTACTATTCATTCTGGCGACGACATTTCCACTCGAATCGTATAGAAGGTTCCCGTGGGAATCGGTTTCCAGTATTGGCCTTTGAAGGGTAAGTGCCTGGGACTTGACGGTAACAGAGTCACCTGCGAAGACCGCCGTTTTCGTATTGTTGGTATTGATGTTCCCAACAGTGTACAGCGGTCGATCTGTGTATAGACCAAACCCATTGGAGGAGTTCGCAGGGAGTGTTTGACTGTTGATCACACGCACTGCAGGCATGAAATTATCCAGTCCGGGTCGGCGTGGATCGGAACTGGGATTCCACCAACCTTCCTGACCGGGGACAACACGTGCTATACCGTTGCTGCCGAAGAGGATTTCCCCACTGATCGGATCCCTTTCCCAGACAGGATCGACGGATGTGGGGGTGAAGGGATCAGGGTCCACATCGGATGGTGTGGTCGATGCATAGATAATCCCGGATCCCGCATTGAAATCAGCGACATTGGCGGCAGTCAGTTTCGCCATGTCTATGTCCAGTGTCTTGACAACGGTCATCTGTTGTCCGTCATAAAACTCCCCAATATTAACGAAGGAATTGGGGTGGCCAGGAGTCACATATTGGCTATCAATGGCAACCAGGTTTCCACCACTGTCTCTGATATATCCATTGATGGTGTTGGGTTGGCCGGGGTCTCCAAGTATGACAAGGTCCGCCTTGTTCTCGTATTTAAACTCCTGAATGGCAGCACTGTCGGTGCTTGTTGCCCGTTGAATCATGGTAAAGGTTTCTGCACCGGAAGGGAGGGGCGGATTGATGGGGAGGATGCCATGGTTCGTGTCACGGAGGTTTCCGCCCCAGCGATCAATGGACTCCTCTATCCAGTTTTCATCCAGGGATTCAAGCCAATCGTTGCTGTCGTTGGGGTTATTATCCGGTGATAATGAATGAAATTCACCATCGGTCCCACGAATGGTCACAACACCACTCTGGCCACGGAAGCGATAGAAGTACCCGGCCGAGGTCACTCGTTCATGGACACGGAGTGTATCCACAGCGGAAAGATACAGGTCCTGGTTGGAGTGAACACGGCCGCGAATATCCATGACGGGACCGGGGTGAAGCTCAAGGTCGCCCTCGTAAAAGATGGCGAATTGATAGAGGGGGATATAATCGATGGTAACCCGCTTCTTCATGCCAATTCCAGGGAAGTCAAAATAGTCGGCACGTTCGCTGTCCTCACGGACAACGGCATATACATCCCAATCCAGGCGGGCGGTGGAGTAACCGAACCACTCATCTCCCGGAGTTTCAATGTTATCATACTGGAAATCGTTGGGGCCGAGGTCACGATGGAAGACCAGGGGATTGCCACTGGGGTCTTCGGCAATGGAGTAGCCCGGCGGGACGATCGGTTGCATCGAAAGGATGAAGTCATCGAGCTCCTCGACGGTTCCATTGAGCTGGGGGGGAAGGGTACGTGCGATAAACATCGTGTTGTGCGCCATGCCTGCAGCCACGGCACGGGCACCTGCGAGGGAATTTTCCACGACGGCGGTGCGCCAGGTGTCCCGGGTGTTCTGGGATGTTGAGCTCATGACAATTGCCAGCACACCACTAACCACCAGGGTGAAGAACAGGGCGAGAATAATTCCAGAGGCGCGCCTGCCCGGTTTCCTGAGAATGGAGGGGATTTTCGAGAAATGGTTCTGCATGATATCTTGTGTCCCTTTCAGGGGTTTCTGAAGTCTTTTGCTTAACTGCCCGTCAATGCATTTCGGGGTGTAAGGGCAAACCTTGCTATATGTGATTGGTAGCCAGGGCCGGTCACCCGTTCATTTTCCGGTGAAGGTGGATTGTCCCTGTCTCCAGCTCGGAAATAGAGCTCCCACACATCACGACCTGGTTGGCTGATTTGGTTGAAAACTGGGTCCTCTCCAACCGGTGAAATACCCGAAATGAGAGTGGTTGAGCGGACCTGGTTTCCGTCCAGAAATTCAACCAGGACAAGCCTGTTGTCACCAA
Organism: Candidatus Sumerlaeia bacterium; assembly: GCA_020831705.1. Lineage (GTDB taxonomy): Bacteria > Sumerlaeota > Sumerlaeia > SLMS01 > SLMS01 > JAFIGB01. The sequence goes on from JAFIGB010000328.1 coordinate 10,530, forward strand.
TCGTTGCTGGATTGTTGTCATCATCCTGATAGACAAGTTCCTTGCGGAGATTTCCCTGTGGATAGACGAATCGTAGCCGATCCCCGTCCTGGTTGAGGGAGATACGGACAACCTCGTCCATCTCGAAGTTTAACTTCTGGAGGAGCATGGTCAGGTTATTTTGAAGCTTGGACTGGGCGTGAAGCGCCTGAAGCGATCGCGCATACAGGATCATTGCCGTGATGACCATGATGGTGAGGATGGTGAATATGCCCACACTGATCATGATTTCCACCAGCGTGACGCCCCTACGGTTTTTTTGCATCTTGCGAATCATTGGAGACCTTTCCATGGATCAGTTCAGAAGCCTTCCACCGGGTCGGGGAAGGAGCACGGTACGATGAAACGCCATCCCCGGGCGCATGCCCTCCCATGTGACTGTCATGTGCACGGTCTTGCCATTATTGATGAAAAACCGTGATGTATTGTCCGGAGTGATAGCCCAGGGGATACTGGAGTTCCCCGAAACGTCCTGCGTCACATTGAGCGTATTGTTGGTATTGGAGAGAATGCGCATAATCTGCCCCTCTCCCCTGCCGCGGGTAATGACGACATACTGACCAACCCATTCATTGGTGATCCACTCGTCCTGGTTTTGGGGAATGCTTGCTGTCAGGGAATTCGAACCTGCGGCAGCAATATCCCCCCATCCGGTGTGACGGAAGGAAATATTGTAATGATGAGGATTCGTTCTGCCATCATCCACGGTGTAAGTTTGATTCACCGAGAAGCGATGCTCCCAGGCTTCTTCATCCAGATTCGGCTGCCCAAGTTGTGTGAAGTTGGACCCAAATAGAAGTCCCTCGTAATACTGGGCAACCTGGAGGGCCTCCATGACACGACGGTTTGATTCAATGGCCCTGACATTGTACGCCACACCAAGCATAAAGGAGAGAGAAATTAAGGCGATCAAACCGGCACTGATCAACAACTCAACCAAGGTGACGCCCCGGGTGTTCTTCGGAGGCATTCGCAGTTTCGACATGAACAGGGTTCCATGGTGGCATATTATCGTGGCAGGCTCCCCTGCCAAGGGATCGGCGTCCTGTATGTGCAATCCATCAGCCAGAAATCACCCCGGATGGAAGTAAGTCAAAGTAGGGATAAGTCCTTTATTCACAATCTTTCAAGAACCCATTATTGCTGGCTTCTCCGGGTGGCCGAAATCGGGCGCACAAAAAATGTGCACCCATCTGGGTAAGATTCTTCCCTCGTTGTCTGCCCCGGATGTCGGGGACTGAAGGAAACCATTGACCAGCGCCATGAACTTTCAATGCTTTGGGGTGAGAGATTTTCTACCACTTGGAGCCCAACGACCCATGAACACCCTTGAAAAACTTCCAGACCTTTCAGAGCCGAGGCTCATTGATGACTCCATGGTTCGTGATTATGGCGAGAATGGCCACGTCGTTGTCCGCCATGTTGCCACCAGGGAGGAGGGAGCCGCGTACCTCCCCCACATCGCGGAGGCCCTGGAGAAGAACAAAAAGGAACGGCGCAAGCTTGAGGAGCGTGG
>JAFIGB010000338.1 GCA_020831705.1 Candidatus Sumerlaeia bacterium
AATGCCCGGCAAAGCGTACACCCATGGGGAGACAGAAGCCAAGGACGAGTCCGGCGGTGAAGGGAATTGTCCCACAAAGGATCATGCGGGCGGTCAGGGAACCAACCTGGTCCATGGCGCCAAAGAATGGATAGATGCCCAATACCGCAATGATCATCACCACCACGCCTCCCCAAATCAGGGGGAAGCGTTTCCGGGGAAGGCGATCACTGATCAGCGAACCAATCCCTGATCCGATCAGCATGGTGAAGAGAATGACGGAGAAGGCGTAAGTCGGGTGACCAAGGATGACAATCAGGCGCTGGAGAAGCCCGAGTTGGACGAGGATATAGCCAAAGCCGATCCCCACGAAGTAAAGACTCAGCAGCCGGGATGTCTCCCGGGGCATGTTGGCCTTCGGAAGGCGCCAGGACAGGGCAAGGATGGTGATGGCAAAGAGCAGGGAAAGGGCGGTCATGACGACCAGCACCCTGACCCCGTTGTAGGTAATTTCACGAATCCAGCCCGAATCGGATGCAAAGACGCGGGGAAGGTCAAAGGGGCGAACCAACAGAAAGAAGTAGGGGTTATTGTCGGTGGTGGCGCTGATGTTGAAGGGGGAACTGCGGATTGCCTGGCGACGTGTGTCGGGATCAATGAGCGGCTTGATCTCGGAGTAGTCATGAGAGGCGGGGTAGAGGAGCGTGTGGGGGATTTGCGCCTCCCGAAGGAGCCCCTGTACGCGGTCAATCTCCGTGGAGGTGAAGGGGGTTTTGGAGACGGCCAATGTGGCGACCATGCTGGCGTCCTGCGACGCATTGATGATGTCCTGTTCATTGGCGACGGCAAAAACAACGACATGATCTTCGGGGTTTTCAATGCCGACATTGGCGAGGGCCTCGACGGCAACCACCACCAGGCGCTGGAGCTCGGCGGGTTCCTTGGGCATGAACCACCGTGTCATGCAGAGCATGCCATGGGGGGAAAGCTGGTTGAGGAACCGCTCCCAGGCCTCCACTGTATAGATGCTGTTTTCCGAAAGGACCAGGCCACCGTTTGCCGTGGCGGCCCATGTGTCGATCATTGTGGCGAGGATGACATCATAGGTCTTGCCGGAGGTGGTGATGCCGACCCGGCCCTCGCTATGGATGAGGTTGACCTCGGGCCAGTCGACGAGGCCGCCGCTATATTCATAAAACTCATTTTTCAGCAGGTTGATGAAGATGGAGTTGAGCTCGTAGCCATCGACCGTGGTGGCCCCGCCCGCCAGAGCAGAAAGAACGTCCCGGCCACCCCCGACCCCGATGACGGCGACTTCGTTAATATCGCGGCCAACCAGATAGGGGAAGGTGAGGACGTCGCGCTTCGACCACTGGGGGAGGTCGGCGGGTTGACCCTCCTCGCGCATGGGAAGCTGGGGGATGAGGGTCATCGCGTCGCGGTCAATATAAAGGAAATGGAAGGGGGAGTCCTCCGTCCCGGAGACAAGGATGCGGCTGTGTTCGTTCCACCGTTCGTGGGTGATCGGCATGATCTCGCCGTCGATGTTCGCGGCAAAGGCTGCAGGAAGCCGAAGGAGGGGGCGCTCGGTGAATGGAGTGGCGATGACGACCACCAGAAGCACTGCCCCGGTGGCAATGGAGGCAGTCCGAGTTCCTCCCCGCCTGGCGAGGCAAAGGGCACCGAGGACACCGAGGAAGGCGGGTACAAAGGCGGAAACGGGGCCCTGCCAGATGCGCATGACGGCGACAGTTGCCACCACCGCCAGGCCTGCCAGGGCAAGGTCTGCGGCGTAAATTCGAGAGATGTCATTGCGTTTCCAGCCAAAAACCCCGGCGAGGAAGACGCCGGAACAGATCAGTCCGGGCAGATAGGCACATGCCAAAAGAGCAATTTGCCATGCCCGGGGCGACGCCTTGAAGACCCAATGGGAGAAAAAGCTGAAAAAGAGGGTGGCCCCAACCGTGAAGAAAGCGAAGAGCAGGGCAAAAAAGGCGAGTTTATTGTGTGCCTGGCCGGTTCCCATGTTCTTTGGGAAGACCCTTGTAGCCAGCAATGCCCCGATGGTGAGGCCGGTCATCACAATGGAAATGGCGAAAAAGCTGTAATGGTAGAAGAAAAGGGCCGAAAAGAATCGGGTGACGAGGAGTTCGAGGAGTAATGTGGCACCGGCCACCAGTCCCACCGATAACAACAGCAGGGGAGTGGCGCGATCCTGATTTGGGTCGTCGTTTGCTTGGGGGGTCAAGGTGGTCAGCGGAAAACTCGTGGTGGGAGAAAGGTTGGGCGCCGTGCAGATAAACGCCTTGGGGCCCCAGAAAAGCGACATCGTCGGTGTAAGTGCCAAGCCTTTTTTGGCCCGCTGAGAGTTGCCTCAGGGGGAATGAAGGGGGGCAGTGTCCCTGCTAATTCGATGTTTAATTGTGAGCGGGTTGATGCTGGTAGACCTGGCCTCTAGTCCCCCAGGAAGGGCCATGGGCACTTGCTGGATCCCCCATTGGGGACGATTCGCCCGTTGTGGGGATTCAGTTGGGTAACGAGTATTCCTTGGGTTTTCCAGGGTTTGGGCTTCGATTTCGTCAGGGGGAAAGGTGCCGAAAAGGTGATTCACGGTCTGATTACGGAGGGGTGACAAATCGACCCGCCCCCCGAGATTTTCTCAAAAGGGCATTGACAGCACCAAGGCGGAAGACCATCCTTACTCAAGACTGGTGAAGAGACACCGGGCCTCCCGTGGCTGCTCTCCAGCTGAATTTGACATGTTGTGGCGGATTGTCTTATGTGGCACTCAACCCTCCGGTCATTCCCCCTTATTCCCCGAGTAGAAGGAGCTTCTCTTGTAAATCGACCCTCTAGCATTTTTTATGGTTTGCCCTTTTGGAAAAGCAATTTTTCCCAGGGTAATAAGAGTATCAGCATGAAGGAAAGGAACACCAAGCGTGCGTAATTCCTTTAAAACCACCGCAACTGGTTTCCTCGCTGCCGCAACCCTGCTCGGCGGTAGCGCCTTTGCCTTCGCTCCCGAATTCGTTGAAGATCTCCCTACGGTGATCATCACGGAACGGTTGGAAAACCCGGATGATTCGTTTGACGTAGCCTCCGACGCTTTTGTCTTCCGCTACTCAGATGCCTTCGAACTGCTTCCCTTACTTGATCCGCGGGGCAACACCGAGTCCGAGTTGAAGTACCTTTTCAACGAGTTCGAGTTTGCGAATCCAATTCCCCTAGAGCCGATTGTGAACGCTCCTGGCACCCCAGCCACGGCTATCATGATCAACGGCAACAATGCCTTCGCCACCCCTGGCAACGAATTCCCTGAAGCAGCCGACTTCGCCTCCGCACCCAACGTGGTGACGGGGGGTAACTCGTTTCTGACGTTCCGTAACCGCGACTTTAGCGGTGAGAACGAAACTCAGAACACGGGTTGGAGCTCTGTTGGTCAGAATTCCGGTTGGAATCTCGAGACCGATGGCCCGCAAAAGCGTGTCATCTCCCTCTATGTCAAGGGCGACACCAACGACGATTACACGATGTCTGACAACACCTTCGTCGTCATCACTGCCCTCACCGATGGTGAGCAGTACTTCTGGGATGATCTGTCCGGCTCGGTCTTCACAGACCCCGTCTTCACAGATCCCTTCGAAGAAGAACTCGTCTACGACGATGACTTCGGTGGTTGGATTTACTTCCCCATCACCCAGTTCTCGATTCTCGACTTGGGTGGCGACACCCGCGTCCAGACACCTCAGCCAGCTTACAACGCTGCAAATGCAAGCCTTGGCCACGCCAACACCGGCGGAACGGCCAATGCTGGCGTAGACACCATGATCCTGAACGTCAACGGCCAGGCCGGTGGTGCTCAGGCACTTCTCGCATTGGGTGTCGGCGGGGTTGACCTTGAGGCCGACAAGCTTTACCGCATGCGCGCCACATGGTCCACACCGAATGCAGCCAAGACCGAGACCATCCGTACACGCTTCGGCGAAACGTTCGATGCTGGTACGGCAGTCATGCTTTATGACTCTGCCGCACTCGCTGGCGGTGGTCCCGACCTTCCGCGCACGGTTGATACCCAGGACGTCTACCTGTTGACCAAGGGAGCGGCCACAGACACCGCTATCTGGTTCGACGTGTTGACACTTGGTGGCAATGGACAGGATCTCCACGTTCACGCTGTCTCGCTCGCGAGCGCTGAACGCTCACAGCTTGGAACTCCGAACGTGATCTTCAACCACGGTGCTGAAAACGTTCCGACTCTTGCTGCTGGCGAAGGTCCCACGCCGCCCTCTGGCTCCGCTCCGTTCGATCTGACCTCCACGGTTGGAACTGGTGTCCTCACCGGTACCGTTGGTGGTGCGCAGTTCCCCTTCTCCTTCACCACATCCGGTGATGCGATTACGCTGAACATCGCGCAGCAGACAGTTGGCGACAACGACGGCTTCGCTCCGTTCCAGGGTACCAACCCTGCAACAGCTGGCTTCGCGCCTCCTGGATTCGGTCGCTTCGCACTGGCTGAAGGTGGCCCCGCTACAGAGGCCTCCACACCTGGTACGTTCACGGCTGATTCCGGTAGCCTGTACATCGTTGACTACTACCTGTCCTCACCGACAACCAACACCCGCCCACGTGGTGGCCCGGTTGAGTTCCGCGTCGGTAACCGTGTTGGTGGCACCAAGATCTTCGAGCACGTCTACGCGCTCGCAGACGCTGGAGTCGCTGCAACAGCCGCACCTCGCATCTACAGCGGTGTGTTCGGTGGTGAAGACGGAAACGTTGTGATGGTTGCTGACTTCCTTGGCTTCGGTTCTGCGTTCGTCGCAGCCGCAACAGGGCCTGCTCAGACATACATCATCCACCGCGTTGTTGTGAACGAGTACGTCATCGACTGATCGATGCCGTAACTTCAACCCCTGACCTAACGATCGGTGGCCTCTTCGGGGGCCACCGATCTGCTTTTGTGGGATCGAAATTTCCGAATCAAAGTGCCCCTGGACACTGAAATAGACGTTAATAAAAAAAACACTTCATTCGGGACACAAAATGTCTTGCCGTTGTCCTGCCGGTAACTCTAGTTGTGGCCCGAATACCTGCCGAAGGGTATTTCCACACGCTGCACCAGCACTGGAAATCAGCTCGGACAGGAAAGGCCGTTGAGACGCTCGGCTCCCAATCCCAGGAGGTTCTCCCATGTTGTTCCCTCGCTCCCGTCACCTCTTTATCCCCGCCCTCGCTGTCTGCTCCGCATTGGTGCTCTCAGCTTGCATGTCAAAGCCCTCCGTTAAGGAAGAAGTACGCCTGCCCCGGGTTGTCTCCGGAAGCGGCAGTGTCACCGACACCGACGCCCTCGCCGATGCCTCCGGATCCAGCCGTGTGGGTGCCGGTGCAGACTGGACGCCCGTGGACGTTCCCCCCGCGGGAGACTTTTCCTTCGACAATAACATCAGCCGCACCGACGACTCCTTCTTCGGTGATGACCCCTTCGGTCTGGACGAAACCGGCTCGATCATGAACACCGCCTCCACCAATGGTGTTGAATCCGGCCTTTTCACGGCTGAACTGGAAATGGTTCATTTCAAGTTTGATGATTCGACAATCACCGCCGAATGGCAGGAAGTCCTCAAGCGCCATGCAGCATGGATGAAGGAACATCCCTCCATCATGGTCCAGGTTGAAGGCCACACCGATGAACGTGGCACCGAGGAGTACAACATCGCTCTCGGCCAGCGCCGGGCGGACGCCGTTCGCACGTTCCTCGTTGAAGATGCCGGCGTGGACCCCAACAGGATTTCCACCATCAGCTACGGCAAAATGCGCCCCCTGACCTGGGAACAGAACGAGGAATCCCACGCCCTGAATCGCCGTGCGATGTTCCTTGTTTATGAAATCGACAATTCCGTGGCTTCAGCCTGGTAAGTCAATAATCGATTCCTCCTGAGAGCACTGATACATGGTCTTCTCCCTTTCGCAACGATGCCCCTACCCCATGGCTGGGTTGGTCGGATTCATTCTTGTCCTTTCCATGGTGGGGGGCATCCTTGGGGGGTGCTCCACGAAGAAGGCCGATCCCGATCTGACTGCTGCTGCCCATTTCCCCTCCACAGAATCAATGGAGGAGGATGCCGCAGCCCGTCAGGCCCGGGAAGAGGAGGAACGTCTTCGTGCCCGCGCCGCAGAGGAAGCTGCACGGGCTGAGTTCTACACACCCGATCCGGAAACAGGATCGATTGCGGAAAGATCACTGCCCGGGGATTTCCCCGACACCCGGGAGGCACCAGAGCTGCTTCCCATCTATTTTTCCTATGATAGCGACGATTTACTGCCGGAAACAAAGGCCCGGATGACCCGCCATGTGGAATATCTGAGGGAAAATCCCGGCCTTTCCGTTCTGCTTCGCGGCCACACCGATGAGCGCGGAACGGAGGAATACAATCTTGCCCTTGGATCGAGAAGGGCGTTGTCGGTCAGGGAACATTTGATCAGTGAGGGTATTTCACCCGATCGGATCCATACCATCAGCATGGGCCTTTACGAGCCCACCGTAACGGCCGATACAGAGGAAGCCCATTCGAGGAATCGCCGGGTGGAGTTCCTCGTTTTTGACACACCCTGACGGAATCCTCCGCCGAGGGCGCCTCAGCCTTTTTCGGTTTCCACACCCTCATCAAGAAACGCCCGCCAACCACCGGCGACAGAGACAGCGTTCTTATACCCCATCTTGATGGCATTGTCCGCAGCCAGTGCGGAGCGAAATCCGCCGCCGCAGTAAAGGTATAGCGGCTGGTTCTTGTCGGGGTGGAGGTTCTCGATGTCCCTTTCCAGGACACCCTTGCCGAGATGCTCGGCCCCCTTCACATGTCCTGCGGCATATTCACTTTCCTCGCGTACATCCACAAGCACCGCATTGGAATCCTTCCCAAGGGCTTCAAGCGTCTCCTTCACGGTAACTTCACGTACTCTTTTCTTGGCGTCTTCCACGATGGCGAGAAATTCGGGGGAGTGATTTTTCATCGGATGTCATCCTTCATCTGGTTGGGTGTACAGGCGGTTGAGGGTAATGTAGTCGCGCACGGACCGGCCGATCAGCCGGGGGACCATGGGGTCGTTGTTGATGAGGCAATCGCGGACAAGGGTGCTGCTCATGCCGGGAAAGGCGTCCGGACGTTCCTCAAAGTTCTCACCGGGCATTGGTCGTGGGAGCTCCAGCGGGGGAGCAAGGGCCATCACTTCACTTGAAGAGCGCCATTTCGATAAATCCCGGGCGACATCGCTTCCAATAATAAGCCGAAAAGAGGCTCCCGGGTGTCGCTCAATGAGCGCCTTAAGAGTCCCAACGGTATAATTCACGCCGGGAAGCTCGCTTTCGATGGTGGATACCTCCACGGAGTTGCCGAGGCGGGCAACGGCCAAGCGGCACATTTCCACCCGCTGTTCGAAGGTGGCCTGAATGCGCTTCCCGAAGGCGTGCCGGGCGACGGGAACCAGGAGGACACGATCGATCTCACCGGTCTCCAGCGCCCACAGGCAACCAAGGACATGGGCAAGATGGGGTGGGTCGAAGCTGCCTCCGAAAAATCCGTAGCGCACCACGTCCTGTCTCCTGAAAGGTTACCCGGCGTGGCCGCCGGCCTCGATGGCCTCGCTGATCGAGCGGATAATTTCCGTGAGGATTTCGTCCTCATGGTCATCGAGATTTCCCTGCGTTTTTTCCCGCAGGATCTCGAGAAGCTTGAGTTGGTGCGTTGCGGCAGCCAGATCCACCGGGAGGCGCTGCCCCGTCTGTGGATTGGGAATCATGCCGAGTTGCAACATCGCCTGGAGGTGATGCACCTGCATGATGAGGATAAAACTTGGTTCAGGAAGATCGGGCATGATGGTTCGCCATTTCGTATCCAAGGGGGTTGACCACACGCGGTGAACAGGCATCAAACATCACCCATGCACCCTGGGCAGTTGGGATTGTTCCTGCTCATCCTCGTGGCCGCCATGGTTTTCTTTCACGGCGGTGCCTTGTGGGGATCGATGGTTTTCAGCGGCGGGGATCTGGTGAATTACTTCATCCCCCTTCGTGACAGCCAGATACGCGAGGGGTGGTTTGCCGGATGGATGCCAGAAACCTTTTCGGGGCGCCCCATCGGCGATGACCCGCAAACAGGCCTGTTTTACCCCCCACATTGGTTGCACGCCATCGGCATTGCGCCCGAACGGATCACCACCTGTCTGGTGTTGCTCCATTACCTTGGCTCCGCGGCCGGTCTATACATATTCCTTCGCCTGAAATTCGATCATCTTCCCGCAGTTCTTGCCGGGCTGGTCTGGACATTTTGCGGTTACCAGATTCTCCGGCTGGACAATGGTGTCATCCCGTTTGTATATGCGCAGGCATGGGTGCCCTGGATGCTCCTCGCAGCGGAAAGGCAGCGGCTCGACACGCCCTGTGGACGTCGATGGCTGGCACTCCTTGGAATTTTCGGCGCATTGCAATTGTCGATTGGTGCCGTTCAAATCTGCCAGATCACCTGGTTTGGGCTCCTCGTCTGGACCCTTGGCCGGTTCCACCGCCAGAATGTCAGGGGTTGCCTTTACCTGGGAGGCGGATTCGTCGCCGCAGGCCTCCTCGCCGTTCTGGCAAATGCCCCCATGCTCGCTGGTGCGCTGCGCCTCCAGGGCGAGGCCTTTCCCCGGGTTGGCGACGATCCATGGTCATTCCTCTCCGATGGTTCCCTCGCTCCCCGGGTACTCCTGACCTGGATTATTCCGGAGATCTTCTCCCCGGGTAACGAGGAGGGTCTATACTGGGGTTCCCAGGTTGGATATGCCGAAACCAATTCCTTTATGGGAGTGGTTCCATTGATGCTTTCCCTTTTTGCCCTGGCCTGGATGGTATCCGGTTGGTTTCGGAAGGGCGAGGAAGCTGAAGGGGGCCTTCAGGATCGCGAGCTTTCCAGGTGGGGAATTTCCCTGCTGGTTGCGGCGGTAATCGGGATCCTCATCGCCCTGGGTTCCCATGGTTTTCTCTTCCGCCCACTGACGGAGTACGTCCCCACCTTCGACATGTTCCGGGTGCCGGCCCGCTGGTCGCTTTGGTTCGCCATGGGGGTGGCCATCCTTTCCGCATGGGGATTGCAGGTGCTGCTGAAGTCCGCCACCGGTGTCGTGGAGAAGCGCCACGTGCAGGTTCCCTGGTTTGCCGCGATGGCGGTCTTTCTTGTGATTATTGCAATCCTCCGTATATTTGTCTATACGATTTTGGAGGGATTCGGCCAGAGGGACTTCCTTCAGTCGCTCATGAGGCACAACCCCCGTGAGGTGGACAAGTACATGGAGTTCCCCGGAAGGGCGGCCCAGTGGGCGCTCATCATGGCGATATCAGGGGCGATATTCGGATCGCTTCTTGTCGTGCGCAAGCTACCGCCGGTCCTCCTTGCATCCCTGCTGGTCGTCGTGGCGACGGCGGATCTTCTTCGGTTCTGGTCCCCCTTCAAGCCACCGATCCCAACCGATATTTCCCGGTTCGAAATCCTGTCTGAGGGGCGGTACCACCGCATTCCAGCTGGTGAATTCCGGAACCACTTTTATCCCGACTCGGAATTCGTTCAAGACCTCCGATCCCTGCCCGGGGGCGGTCGACTCCATTACTTCGACACCCTCATGGCCTTCACCCATGACCAGCTGAACCGGGAAATGCTCTTCGAGCGGCCCGCGACACATGGGGATCTATACGTCACCCGGGGATATTCGCAGCTCCATCTTGCAGGTTATGTTCATGATTATTACCAGTCCCTGGAACCACTCCCCGGTGGTCGACCCGGTGCTTTCATGTCCAGTGGCAGGCTGTTAAATCGCAACTTCCTCGATGCCTACAATGTCACCCATGTCCTGACCTACGAACACTCCTTTTTCGAGGACAACCTGGGGCAGGTCGGCATGGATGCCCCGCAGGTGGTGGACCTTGGGGTTCATGCGTGGGTCAATCCGACGCCACGGGGGTGGGCATGGGTTTCGACCAGCGGGGATATACTCACGGCGATTCCCGAGCCCGGGGCTGGCGAAGTGGACTTGACAAGACGCGACGCCACCCACTGGGAGGGTACGGTCGTCCTTCAAAGCCCGGCCTACCTTCACCTTTCCTCCCCTGACTATACAGGGTGGAGCCTTGTCGCCACCCACACGGATGGAGCCCGGATCACGGCGGATGGATCCAGGTCTGTCTATCTTGATAGATCAGGCGAGTGGAGCTTCCAGCGGAGGTTCCGGCCGGGGGGGCTGCAACCGGTTCCCCTGCTACTGAGTGTGGTCACTTTTGGTGCCATGTTTGGATTGCTTGTGTTTGGCGGGCGTATTCCCGGGGGAACTAAAAAAGGGTCTCCCCAAGAACATTGATCGCTGCATTGCGGTCTTTTTCCAGTTGTTCACGAAGGTCGTCGATCCCGCTGAATCGCCGTTCATCCCGAAGACGCGTCACCATCTCGATCTCCAGTTTCTTGTCGACCAGGTCCCCCTCGAATCCAAGGAGGTGGGCCTCCACGCGATGTGATTTACCATCCACCGTTGGTCGCCAGCCAATATTCATCATTCCGCCCCATTCGTCGCCACCCGGAAGGAACACCTTCACAACGTAGACGCCATTGGCCGGGAGCATGATCTCGGGGTCGGTGACGAGATTCGCCGTGGGAAAGCCAATGGTTCTGCCGATCTTGTCGCCGGTCACCACCGTACCCTGGAACCGGTGGGGGCGGGTCATCATCGCCTCCGCCATCTCCACATCCCCCTCGGCCAGGGCGCGGCGGATCCGGGTGCTGCTGACCGGTTCGCCCTTGTATCGGATATACTCGTGGCAGAAATATTCGAACCCGATTTCACGGCCGAGTTGCTCCAGGAGGTTGGGGCCGCCCAGGCGATTGTGGCCAAAATGGAACCCGGGTCCACTAATCACAACCTGGGCATGAAAGCGCCCATGAATGACATCGCGAACAAAGTCGGCGGCCTCGACCCGGGCAAGTTCCCTGTCGAAGCGCAGCCCCGTCACAATATCGGGATTGTGGGACTGGATGAGTTGCTTCTTTCGCTCCCAGTTTGTCAGCAAAAGGGGGGCGGATTCCGGTTCGAGGACGGCACGGGGGTGGTTCTGGAAAGTCAGGACGGCTGTTAACCCGTTGATCTCCCTGGCGCGGCGACCTGCTTCGCGCAGGAGCGCCTGATGCCCCCGGTGCATGCCATCAAATGTCCCAATGGTGAGGATTATTGGAACATCAGGCTTAACACGGATGTCGGAGAGGAGTTCAAAGAGCTTGGGGTTGTCAGGTGACATGGGGTCTTTGGGCAATTGATTGGTGGGGTTGGAGGGGTAATGCCGGCTTCCTGCTGAAGATTCAGCCTCCCCTCCCCGGGGAGCAAAGCAATTCCAATCCGATTCGTCGATGGAAAACCCTGTGAACCGCCTTTCCACCGGGTGAAAAGGGATGGGTTGATTCTTGCGGGGTCCACCATCAGGAGGCATGTATTGGAAGACAGATTAATCCTCGTTACCGGTGCGACCGGGTATATTGGTGGGCGTCTCGTGACGGCTCTTCGCAAGGAGGGGTGGAAAGTCCGTGCCATGGTGCGCGATCCCCGAAAGGCGAAAAAAAGGAGTCAGGACTGGGACGGCGTGGAGGTGGTGCGGGGTGATGTGTCAAAGCCGGCCACATTGGTGAAGGCGCTCAAGGGGGTATCCGCGGCCTACTATCTTGTCCATTCCATGACCGTTTCATCACGGGACTTTGAGGCCCGGGATCTTTTGGGGGCGGAAAATTTCGCCAGTGCATGCGAGACGGCGGGTGTGGAGAGGATCATCTATCTCGGGGGGATTTGCTCCTCCGAGCGGAAACTTTCCTCCCATCTTGAGAGCAGACGGCAGACCGGGGAGGCCCTGCGGTCGACATCCGTCCCTGTCACCGAGTTACGGGCAGCCATCATTGTCGGGTCGGGGAGTGCCAGCTTTGAAATCATCCGCGACTGTGTTTCCAGATTGCCGATGATGATCACGCCGAAGTGGGTTCGCTCAAAGTGCGAACCGATCGGCATACGCCAGATGCTGGGGTACATGGTTGGTTGTCTGGACGAGCCGAGGACAATCGGGGAGATTCTTGAAGTCGGTGGCGGGGAGGTGCTGACCTACAAGGAGATGCTTCATCAGGCGGCGGAGGAAATGGGGCGAAAGGTGAAAATCCTCACCGTGCCCCTGCTCACGCCGAAGTTGTCCGCCTATTGGTTGAATCTGGTCACCTCGGTGCCCTTTCGACTGGCGCTGCCACTGGCCGAGGGGCTGAGCAACGATGTAGTCTGCACGGACTTCCGGATTCGCGAATGGATCAAGGTCGAGCCCATGACATTTCGCCAGACCGTACGCCTTGCCCTTGATCGGGAGCGTGCCGGAACCCGGGAAACGCGGTGGACGGATGCGGCGTTCGGCGCCCTCATGAGCTTTCCGGGGAAGGAGAAAAAGCACTTTCGCGACCAGCGTGTCTATACAACGGAGGCGTCCCCCGAGTCGCTCTTCACGGTGATTGAAAGTATCGGCGGGAAGAACAGGTGGTTCTACGGGGATTGGCTTTGGTCCCTGCGCGGTGCCCTGGATTCAATCCTTGGGGGCGTGGGAATGAGGCGTGGCAGGGTGCATCCGTCACGCCTGCAGATTGGGGAGCCCCTGGACTTCTGGCGGGTGGATGATCTGGAGCCGGGAAGGCTCCTTGTCCTGCGGGCCGAGATGAAGGTGCCCGGCATTGCCCGGTTGGTCTTTCGGATCCAGCCGCGGGAGGACGGCGATGGGTCCTTTCTCCTGCAAACTGCCCATTTTTGGCCCAACGGAACGGCAGGGGTCCTCTACTGGTGGGCCGTCGCCCCGTTCCATCGTTTTGTTTTTCCCGGCATGGCAAAGGGAATCATCCGCCAGGCCGAGCGGTTGGACCGATTCAGGGCGGTCGACGATGATGCCAGGGGGCGGTAAATTTCCCATTCGATGAATTCACCTTGTGGTCCATGGGCCTCATCGATTGGTTGGTGGTACTCCAGCGCGGTGTCCGCTCCCAATGTTGACCATCCATTACCATCACTACTCGGCAAATTATGAAAAGACGGACCTTTGGGTCTGGGATGCGAGGGGTCACAATCACGACCTCGCAGGGGCAATACAGCCCAATGATCGCACGGAGTTTGGGTGTGTCTTTCAGGTTCCTTTGACAGGGTTTGCCGAACATGTCAGCGAAATCGGGATTGGATTTGTCGTTCGTCCTCAGGGAAGCTGGGAAAGCCGCGATGGCGAGGACAGGCAATGGCAACCTGCCGAGGCGGGGCAAATCTGGCTGATCCATGGTGATCCGCGGATCTATACAAGCCGCCCCGACGTTTCCCCACAAATTTCCTCCGCATGGCTGGATGATTCGAAACGGATGGTGGTGCGTCTTTCCCACCCCGTGGAACTGGAGCGACTGAAGGCGGATTCCTTTCGGGTACGCAGCGCCGCCGGCCCCCTCCATACAAGCACCGCCGTCCATGTAATCGAACCGGAAAACGGATCCTCCCGCTTTGTCGAGGTGGAGTTTGGCGACGAGCTTTCCGTCGATGCCCAGCTGATGGTCCTCTTCGAGGATTACCAACCGGGCGAGGTGGAGTTGCGCGACATACTCCTCGATTCCGAAAGATATTACAGCGACCTTCCCCTTGGCGCCATCTGTACCAGGGAGAAGACGGTTGTTCGTGTGTTTGCCCCCGGAGCCCATGCGGTGGAGGTGGTTCTATACGACCAGCCGACGGGGCCTGAAGGGCGTGAAGCCCATGCGATGACGCGGGGCGAGGGAGGAACATGGTCCGTCGAGCTTGAGGGCGATTATCACCTGCGCTGCTACATGATTGCCGTCAATGGG